>CAZNOV010000073.1:0-6963 GCA_964574725.1 uncultured Nitrososphaera sp.
GCTCGACTTTATGATGCAGGCGCCCATCGGCTGGGAGTGGCTTATCATCATCGCAGTAATCGTGGTCGTATTTTTCGGGGTGAAAAAGATCCCCGAGCTTGCCAGGTCTTTTGGAAAGGCCACAGCAGAGTACGAAAAGGCGAGGATCGAGGCCAAGAAGGAGCTGCAGCAGCTAAAGACGCAGCAGGGAGGCGTAGGCAGGGAAAAGCTCGAATCGATCGCAGACTCGCTTGGGATTGACTACACAAACAAGAACGACGACGAGCTTAGAGCTGCCATAGAGCTCGAGCTGAACAAAAGCAAGCAATAGCTTGGAACCTATTTATAGCAACCATTTTTCACAGTAATCATTGATCGGCCTGCAGCAGATCGCTTCTATTGTAGATCGGTACGACTTGAAAAATATCTCTGTTGGCACGATCGGCAGCCACTCCGCGCTCGAGATAATGGACGGAGCCAAGGACGAGAACATGAAGACGGTGTGTGTATGCCAGAAAGGTAGGGATCTTCCGTACCGCCGCTTCAAGCGGCTGGCAGACGAGATTATAATCCTTGACAAATTCTCTGACATACTGAACAGGGACAACCAGGACAGGCTGAGAGAGCTCAACACCGTAATGGTTGCGCACCGTGCGTTCACAGCATATCTTGGCTACGACAATGTAGAGAACAACCTGAAGGTTCCGGTGTTTGGAAACAGATTAATGCTGCGGGCTGAGGAGCGCAACTCGCCAAGGAACCAGTATTACTTGCTGCAGAAAGCGGGCATAAGGCATCCCCGGATCTACCGCAAGCCGTCGGAGATCGATGGCCCAGCCATTGTCAAGGTGCAGGAAGCAAAGCGAAAGCTGGAACGAGCTTTTTTCATCGTTACTTCCTTTGAAGATTTCAAGAAAAAGTCCAGGCAAAAGATCGAGCGGGGCCTGGTCACAAAGCAGGATCTTGAATCAAGCACAATCGAGGAGTACGTCCTTGGGACATATTTCAATCTGAACTTTTTCTGCTCGCCGCTCTCGGGCGAAACAGAATTTCTGGGCATTGAGAGGAGGCTGCAAACCAACCTCCACGATTTCGTGTCCCTGCCTGCAAAACAGCAGATGGAGCTTGACATTCAGATACAGAACATCGAGGTGGGGCACACGCCAGCGAGCATCAGGGAGTCGCTGCTCGAAAAGGTATTCGAGATGGGCGACAAGTTCGCGGTGGCCGCGCGAAAAGAATACCCTCCAGGGGTGATCGGCCCAGTTTCTCTGCAGAGCGTGGTCACGGTGGACCTTGACTTTGTGGTGTATGACGTGTCGCTGAGGGTCCCGGGAAACCCGATATTAGCAACAACGAGCCCGTATACAAAATATCAGCATGGTCACACGATGGGCGTGGGCCGGAGGATTGCAATGGAGATAAAGCAGGCAGCTCTGCAGCGCAAGATGCGCGATGTCATTACCTAGTGCTCTATGGCCTCTTCAAAGAGGTTCCTTCTTACCTTGATCGGTATGTCGTATAGCGCTGCAAGAGCTATGGAGTCAGACGCGCGATAATTCCGGAGAACCAATTCGCCATCCCTTTTCCTGAAGTAAAGATTTGCGCGCAGAACCGAACCGCTCTGATAAACGCGCACCTCTACAAGAAGCAGGTCCTGCATGACCGCTATCTCCTCGACCAAGTTGTATATCGTTGGTATGCTGCCCTTGTCGCCCTCCTGAAACCGGGAGATGTGCTTTGCGACCTCGCCTGAAAAAGCACTCATAGGGAATTCCTTTCCGTCGTCGGATTTCAGGATCACAATGCCCTGAAGACCTGGCGGGTCGGCAAGGCCTACATGGCTAATTTTGGCAGAAACGTACTCCTCTTCTTCCAGGGGAATCTCTGGCATCGCATTGATGAAATGCACCGCCAATAATAAAGCGTTTGTGGTATTGGCGCTATGATTTAATTTGCTGCTTGTTCCACGGTAATTAGGCGAAAGCAGGTGGACGATGAGCGCTGGCGTGGCATGCGCGAGAGCGGCATCAGAATTCTACTCGCAGGACTGTTCTCCCTCCTCATTGCATTTGTGATCTATGCACGTCTCACAGTTCCCTCCTCTGACTTTGTGATCCAGTCTCAACACCTGATGAATCTCGCCTACGCCGTTCTTGCGATAACCGCCGCGTCTACCGCGTCAATGATCTATGGCGCGTACACCATCCTCCGATCTGAACAACTGAGGTCGGCGGGAGGCAGCAGCCTGATCTCGTATGTCACAGGCGCATTTGCGGCCAGAGGATTTTGGAAGGTAGCCGCGGTTGCGGCGATCGGCTATGGAATCTTTTTTGGTTTTCTGTCGCAGATTCTTGTCTACAGGGCAGACGTTTCGTTCACGGAAAAGGGGATTCCCGTTCCGTCTGTAGAGATCATTCCGTGCTGCAGCGCTCCCGGCTACGTGCCCATGCTCACAGCCTACATAACAGATCATTTTCTGTTCCTGATTATTCCCGTGAATCTGGTTCTGGCTACATTGGTGTCTGTGCTCGTTGGCTTTAACGTTGCCCTGAGCCTCCATGCCTACAAGCTGAGAAAATCCCTTCAACCAAAGACGTCGTTCGTAGGTGGCATGGGCGCAGCGACAGGATTGTTCGTAGGGTGCCCGACCTGCGCTGGAAGCTTTCTTTCTGCGTTGCTTGGAATTGGCATTGCAAGCGCAGGCACAACTGCTACCGTTCTTGCCCCGCTGCAGACGCTGTTCATAGCAGCCAGCATGCCGGCGCTAGTCATCGCTCCTTTCCTTATAGCAAGGAGCATCAGGTCGGTTTCGAGCTGCAGGGTTGGGTGATCTTTCGTGCGGGTGCCAAGATCGGCCGCACAGGGAATCCCACCATACTGTCAATGTACATCTGGACATGCGGCTCGCTGGTCCAGATGCTTTCATCATCAAACAGGTAGCCGTATCTTTGCGAGGATCCGATCCTTTCTCGCAACTTGATGGCATCAAGGTACTCACCTGGGATCGTGGTCTCGTCAAAGCCGTGCCTTCTTGCAATAGCATCGAATGTCCCGTGCATCCCGGAGCCGTGTTGAGCGGCCTCCTTGACCCTGTATGCGAGGTCCCTTGGGATGCCAAGCAAATGAGCGGCCTCCCTGTGAACACGCTTGCCAAATCGATCTCCGCCCCCGGTCACGTTCAGAGGAAGGTCGGTGCCCAAGGCAACCCGGATCACGCCGGGATCTAGAAAGGGCTCGCGCAATTCTATGCTGTGCGCCATTGTTATCTTATCCTCGCGCTCGAGGGTTTCTTTATGTAACATAAGCAGATCTTGCACCATATGATCGCGGAGCTTTGCGTAGCCCTCCTTCGCTGCGATCTTGGGGTACCACGAATATCCTCCAAACAGCTCGTCGGCCCCCTGTCCTGTTAACATGACCTTTATTCCATCATTGTGCGCGAGCCTCACCGCGCCGTATACGGGCAGCGCAACCTCAACCTGACCGGCGTTCGAATCTTCAATGACATCAATGATTTCGGGGATGAGCTGCTCAACTTCATCCTGACGAAGCTCGCATACCTTAAGCTTGAGGTTCAGCCTTTCGGCAATACTGCGTGCATTCGCTATGTCGCTAGAGTCCTGAACGCCGCAAGTATAGCAAATTACTTCAGGGATTAGTTTTGTGGCCAAATGCGCGATCAGCAAGCTATCAATGCCGCCGGAGAAAATTATGCCCACCTTGCCGAGATCGCCGGCACGCTTTATCACTGATTCTTGAAGAGCTGCGCTGTATGCTGCGACGGCGGTATCCATCGAAGTGTACGTTATGCCTACATCCGAAGGTATCGGCTCCGCGACTCGAAAACTTTCAACCCCGCCGCCGGGTGAAATGATGAGCGCACTGGAAGGCATAACGCGTCTTGTAGCCCCCGAAAATCCTATTTTCCAGAGCGCTTTTCTCTCGGAAGCAAACGCGACGCAGTCGGTCGTTTCCGCGAAATACAACTGCCGTACGCCGATCCTGTCTCTCACCAACGCTATCTCGCCTGTTCTTTCGTCCCTCACGGCAATGGCGTATACGCCGTCCAGTTCCTCGACTGTGCGCCTTATCGAGCCGAGTAGGTCGTTCGTCTTTGCATGTTCTTCTAACAGATGAACTATTACCTCGCTGTCGGTCTTTGTGGCAAACCTGTGGCGCTTCTCAAGGCTCTCCCTTATCTTCTTGTAGTTGTATATTTCGCCATTATGCTCAAGGGTGAACCTGCCGTCACAGCTCAAGAACGGCTGGGTCCCACAGGTGCCCCCAACTATGGCGAGCCGAGTATGACCCAATGCACTTGACGCCTTGATTTGCTGGAAGTCAGATTGAAGGTCGCCGATCGAAATGCCTCTTATTATGCAACCGCCGGCGACGAGGCCGGCGCCGTCGGGTCCGCGATTTTCCATGCACTGAAGCATCATACCGACTAGCGGCACAACATTTTCGTTACTCTTGCTCGTAATACCGGCTATTCCACACATGATGATATCTATCCAAAGTTCAAAGGTCGAAAATCCGTGCTACACACGATTCGACTAAGTATTATGTCGCTCTTATCCGTTAAAAGTCTTTGTTAAGCACTGTTCTAGAACTCTTAATAGATCGCGTTCCCGAACATTCTGTTGCTTTCACACACTTTATCATACACGCGTCCGGCTGCCTGTGGCTAATCGGTGCGCCTTTTTCATAGGCCTAATGATCCTATTCTGTTCAAGGATCCTTCTGGTCCTCCTCGGCAAGTACCTGGATAGAGTAGCAGTATCCATTACCAGACCATAGTACTCCCTTACAACTTCTAGCGTAGATTCGAAATGCTTGGTGCTTCCAGAAGCCGTAGCATCCGAAATGAGTATCACATCGTACCCTTTGTTGAAGGCTTCACGAAGAGAAGCTTCGACACAGATTGATGTGTCTATCCCGCAGAAAATCAGAGCGTCTACCCCAAGGCTCTTCAGCCACACGGCGAATTCTGTATCCTGGAAAGCAGAGTCTCGCCTCTTTACGACTACGTGATCGGCTGCGGAAGGCTTGATTTCATCCGCAATGGCGGCATCCCATGTTCCTCTAGTGCAGATGGGTTTCATTCTTATCCTCTCCTCTCTTGATTTTGGGAGGATCCTGTGGGCTCTTGTCAGAAGATCGATGCCAGACTTTTCCCTGACGGCTTGTGTGTAAAATATGGGGATGCCGGCATCCCTGCAGAGCTCGATCAGCCGAGAGATTCTGGGTACGACCTTCTGGTAGTGGGAGATCTCCATTCCAAGAGTGTCATACGACCCCCGTTTGCTGACAAAACCGTTCTGCACATCTATTACAACGAGCGCAGGATGGACACGATGACCCATGAGGTTCATGTTTCAGTATGCTCCTCCAGAACAATAAAAACTGACCGAATCAAAATTTGGCATAACAACCGTTCAGAATCTTACCAAGAAATAAGATGACATGTGTACATCTCGCGTGTGAGCATCCTGAAAATGCATGAATTATCGCAAGAGGAACTGCCTAGAAAGCTCAAAGCCCTCCGGGAGCTCCAAGTACAGATTCGCCATGGCGCGAAATGCGAACGTGGCCATTACGGTAATGATCGCAATTATCAAGAGAACCTTCGACATTGGATATTTGCTCTGAGCACCAAGCGAGTATGCTGCCAAGATCGCGGGTATTTGGACAGGCGTATTGTGCAGCACTCTGGTTTGAAATTCAACCGTGCCCAGCAGTAACGGCAGGGTGATAATGAAGAACATCGCGATCAGAGCTCTGTCAAGACCCTTTGCCATGTCGAACTTGGCAGTCAACCAGACAAGTGCCAACAAGAATAGGACAGGATTAGACAGAAAACCGCCAACATTCGTTCCGAGTGTGTAGAATAACTGGTCCCATCTAGATGAAGGGTCCTCAGACAGGACATTCCTAACCAACACTGAATCGGATCCTGCCAATGGCTGAGTTCCGAAGTAAAGTGATCTCCCATAATCTATTCCAAAGCTCGTCGCAGCAACTAGTATCAGCACAAGTAATTTCATTTCTGGGTTGCCTGTCTTTTTACGGGAGAATGCGTAAGAAATGCCGCAGAATACAAGAATAACGACAAGTAGGTGTGACCAGGTGTACAGATGGAATAGCATGACCAGCAAGAGCGTTGCAAGAAGACACGCTGAATACATTGCAAGCCGATGCCTGTCACTGCTCTCCCACGCCCTGATCATGAAGAATAATGCGAAATATCCTGCGACAAGGCCGAGCCAGTTCGCCAGTAGACCTGCGTACTGCCCCACAACTACCTGCGGTGAAAATGCGGTGACAAGGGCGGCGAACGCTGCAAACATTGATACTGACTTGTCGTTCTTGGGTCCCAGGGTGTGTCTAACCAGCAGATAGCTGGAAGCAACAAGCGCCGGGGCAAGGGCAACAGGAAGATACCTGATTACCATAAGGTCAGGGACCGAAATAGCGTTTGCAATTCCCGTGATTAGGAGAAGGGTTAAGGGGCGATCTCCCTTGTTGATGGTAAAGGCGTCCGCGACAACCCGAGCTCCGCCAAGACGCTCGTTTGCCCGGAGCATTGTCGCCCAATCCAAATAGTACTGCTCATCAGTGCTTACTCCTCCCCCGGCAGGGTTTACTGTCGAAACGTGCGGATAGATCATGAGTAGCGGCGCGATAATGAACGCCGCTGACAACATTGCGACGGTAATCACTCTTGTCTTTTGCGTTACACGGATCTGTTTCACTAGAAGCGGAGTTGGATCTGTCCCATGCTCCATCGAAGGTTTGCTCCAATTGCGATTACTTGCATTTCCGTCAAGGTGTTTCTTTGGAGTCGTCGCAGCAGGATGTGTTTTCTGACCACCTTGAAAACGATGATACAGTCTCTGAAGAATATCCAGGATGAACCATCTGTAAAGGAAAGAAAATGCTACCAACACCACAAAGATTGGTGAAAGCAGCCCAAGTGTG
>CAZNOV010000074.1:0-6907 GCA_964574725.1 uncultured Nitrososphaera sp.
CGGACGCCGCTGGAGAATTCCAACCCATTCACTGTACTTAGGGAAAGAGGAACGCTCCCGGAGGGAACAATTGCGAACGAGTGAGCAATTGGTCGCCCTTGGCCGAATGCACACAGCCATTGTTCTTTGGGAATAAACAAACAATTTGACAATCGAACCCCCGACCTACGGATTAGAAGTCCGTTCAGTAGCATTTTCATAACTTCCAAGCATCATTGAGATTTCTGTAATCCACCTCCAATAAACGAATTCCATCTATTCCATATGGTTCATTGATTCTGTATGGTGGCAAGAATTATGGATGGTTCTTAGAAAATGCTTAGAAAGAATTGAGTGTTAAGGAGTGGCTCCAATGACAATATGTTCGGATTTAAAAATTTGCGGATAAATGCGCCATTATATTTTATCTAGTTTGCCATACGGCACATTGAATTGCTCTGATTTATTTTGTTCATCCATTCTTCAACCTCACTCAGCTTGAATCGAATCAATCTGCCAGCCCTATAGTGAGGGCTTCAGATATCAATTTCCATCAAATCCTCAGCAAGAATTACGTCCACGTCTACATACTTTCCGACTTGGCTGATGATATCTATCTCATCACAATCAGCATAAAGGTGTGTAAGAATAATTTTTTTGGCCCGTGAAACACTTCCTATCTTTCCGACTTCACTAGGGGTAAGATGGGTATTAAACTTAAGTTCGTCTGGAAAAGAGCACTCGATAAGTAAAAGATCTGTATCCTTCGCAAGCTCGATCAATGTTTCGGTGTATCCCGTATCCCCGGAATATACTAATGATTTCCCATCGGACTCAATCCTGTACGCTATGCTGTTCTCTGTATGAAATGTATCTCTGGCGGTGAGAACAAAATCGTCCAGTCTTACCGGTTCCTCATTTATTTCTTTTACGGTCAACATATCCGGAGCAATCCAATCGTGGTAAGCCGTCTTTAAAGATGAGTATAAATCAATGAAACCTTTTGGGCCCCATATAACAAGGGGTTTTTCGCGGAATTTTTTTGGGTGAGGATATTTTGTAGCGAATAAAAATGGGATTAAATCTGCGGTATGATCGGGGTGAAAGTGAGTTATGAATATATGGTCCACTTTCAAATAATCCACCCCGACCATGCCTAATTTCCATGTAGTGCCATTGCCGCAATCAAGTAAAATTGTTGACTTGGAAAGCTCAAGTGCGTAGCCCGACGAGCCTCTTCTATTGTTGGGAACACAAGTTCCAGAACCTAATATATGTAGTTTCATCTTACAAATTAAAAGGGGTTATGGACTAAATATAGCTACCGGCATTTGAAGCTAAACATCGCTCAATCCTAGATTACTGCAATTTCCATACCTTTCTAACAGTCTGGGCCGGGGATATCATATATTAATAGAGTTCGAATTCAAGGGCTTTGGTCTCTATGATATCCTATTTACTATTAGCCTTTGATTATGCTTAGCCGTCAAAATACATCCTTCATAAGTATCTACAGTTACATCATATTAATTACTACCACGTCCGCGTAAATTAAATACTGCCATACTCTCCGGCATCCCACCGATTCACGAAATATCACGAATATATTACTTTATGGTATTTCTAATCAACAGTAATCGTTATGCATGAATATTAAGCAATGATGCTTAGTTAATGTGCATTTCCTGCCTCGAATTATATAACGAAAACACAATCAAACAGCCGTGTAATTGACAAGAATCAGTTTCTACACCTTATAAGCCGAATAATTATTCATTCTTATCAGATATTAAGCGTAATTTCTTTATATTACTCGCCCGTACTTCAGAGAATAGATTTCTAAATCTTTTCACTGGCATCTATATTGCTACCTTCTGAATATCAAAAAGGGGATCCATGTCGACAGAACGAGCTGCACAAAGAATTAAGACAGGTGAAAGTGCTCAAGTCAAATCTCCCATACAGACATACCTAGAGCGACTTCACACGAAATGCTCGAAGTTGCAAGATGGACAGATCGCTACATATATCCCAGAGCTTTCCAAGGCGGATCCAAACTGGTTTGGCATTAGCATCGCGACTACCGACGGTCGGGTCTACGAAATCGGCGACACACGTCAGCCCTTTACGATCCAGTCGATTTCTAAGCCGTTCGTGTACGGCATAGCCCTTGAAGATCGAGGCATAGATGCGGTGCTTAGCAAGATAGGGGTTGAGCCCACCGGAGATGCATTTAACTCGATCAGCCTCGCTCCTGAAACCGGCTGTCCGTTCAACCCGATGATAAATGCCGGCGCTATTGCCACAACGTCTCTTGTGGCCGGAAATTCCGGCGAAGACAAGATGCATCGTATCTTGAGAGTTTTCTCATCCTACGCCGGTCGTGAGCTTTCCATAGATACGACTGTCTACGAGTCAGAGAAAGAGACAGGTCATCGCAACCGTGCCATCGGCCATATGCTGCGTAACTTCAATATACTGAGCGAGGATCCGGATATAGCTCTCGACCTCTACTTTCAGCAGTGCTCAATCTCAGTAGATTCTCGGGATCTTAGCCTGATGGCGGCCACCTTGGCGAACGGCGGGGTAAACCCGCTGACGAAGGAGCGCGCAATCAGCGATGAGTTCCTTGAAAACATTATGACTATCATGACCACTTGCGGGATGTATGACTACGCTGGCGAGTGGATGTACTGGATCGGCATACCCGCTAAGAGCGGTGTCGCGGGAGGAATCATGGCAGTTATGCCCGGTCAAGCCGGGATCGGCGTATTCTCGCCGCCACTCGATGCACGCGGAAATAGCGTCCGGGGAATCGAGGTTTGCAAGAACATTTCGAGGGATTTTAACCTCCACTGTCTTCGCGTCCCGCGTTCCTCGCGTTCTGCGATCCGTGCACAATACGATGTCTCCAAGATCAGGTCCAAACGGCTGCGAAGTGAACGCGATTCGGAAATTCTCGATAAATCGGGTACGCGGGCGAAGGTTTACGAGTTACAGGGGGATCTTGTTTTTTCGACTGTGGAAGTGACGGTCCGCAGGATTGTCGACGTAAGTGATTCCTTGGATATTGCAGTTATCGATTTCAAGCGAGTCACAAATATAGAGGACTCGTCAGCCCAGATTCTGCTCGAGTTAATCAGGACTTTGGGAATTTGCGGTAAGCACCTTTTATTGGTGAGCTTACAGCAGAGACACTCGAAGTTCGTAAGATTCCTTCAAGAGCAGCTTACAAGCGACGATCAAGAGAGAACATGGCTGCGCATTTTCCCAGATATGGATATCGCCCTAGAGTGGTGCGAGAACCGTTTGATTGCGGGCCAGCGCCCCGATGACAGTTCACTGGTGTCAGTGACACTAGCCGAGCACGACCTTTGCCGCGGGCTCACGCCGGAAGCCGTGGCGTTCCTGGAAACTTTACTAAAGAGCAGACGTTACGAGCCCGGAGAGCTCATAGTTCGAAAGGGAGAGCCCGCGGATGAAATCTACTTGCTAATGAGCGGTGAAGTTAGTGTCAGGGTCGATCTTCCGAACGGTCAAATAAAGCGGCTTTCGACTCTTTCTCCAGGGATGGCGTTCGGGGAGATCGCCGTCATAAACCGATCTGTGCGGTCGGCGGACGTCCATGCTGATAAACACGTAGAGTGCTACCTTCTTTCAACGGCCGCATTCGAAGAGCTTGGTGAAACGAATCCCATGATCAAAATGACGCTTCTTCAAAATCTGTTACGTAATTTCTCTAGAATGCTTACGATGGTTGAGCGGGAAGTCACTACCCTCTCATGGTGAGTGGTGAGTTTGTAGAAGAATAGCTTTTGGTTTTATCCGTATAGAGCAGTAGAGGTAAAAAAGAGAGGGGGTGGAGAATGAAGATTAAGTATTACTGTATTCCGCACTTTATTATCAGTACAAGCCTCTTGATAGTATTGTTAAACTCCTATCCCTCTTTCGCAGAGACTTGTGAGAAATCGGTTGCAAAAGTTGTCTCAGTACAAGGAACCGTAGAAGCACAAAGGGCGGGTGAAACGCAGTGGCTGCTGGTTAAATTGAATGACACTTACTGCCCCGGAGACAAGATCCGGGTGCAGGAGAGAAGCCGTGCGGATGTAACCCTTCTTGAGAAATCGGTAATCCGTCTCAATGAAAATACTACGATAACCCTCGAAGGCGTTAAGGAAGAACGGACCAGTGTGATAGACATGATAAAGGGAGCCGCACATTTCTTTAGCAGCGGTCCCAGCAGCCTGGAGGTGCATACACCCTTTACCACTGCCGGCGTTAGGGGGACAGAATTTCTGATAAACGTTGAGGACAATAAGACTTTACTGTCGACTTTTGAAGGGACAGTCGTAGCATCAAATGACGCCGGAAGCCTGACACTTACCGGCGGCCAATCGGCCGTTGCCGAGGCGGGGAAGGCGCCTGTGCTGAGTATCGTGGCGCGTCCGCGGGACGCCGTACAATGGACACTCTACTATCCGCCCGTCCTCTATCTCCGTCCCGATGAATTTCAAGGAGCGGGCTGGGAAGGAATGATTCGCAAATCCCTCGAGCTTTACATAAGCGGGGATATTCAGGGAGCCTTCGACAGTATCAAGGATGTTCCAGAGGATATCAGCGACCCGCGCTTTTTTGCTTATCGAGCCTCACTGCTTCTGGCCGTGGGCCGGGTTGATGAGGCAGGTGCGGATATCAAGCGGGCGCTGAGTCTGGAGCCGAAGTACAGCGACGCCTTCGCACTTGAAACAATTATCTACATAGTACAGAACGAAAAAGACAAAGCGCTTGATGCTGCCGAGAAGGCCGTCGAGACGAATCCCGACTCCGCCACGGCAGAGATTGCCCTTTCCTACGCACAACAGGCGAGATTCGACCTGAAGGGCGCTCGGGAGAGCCTTGAAAAAGCGGTGCAGCTTGATCCTGAAAACGCGCTGGCCTGGGCCAGGCTGGCTGAGATATGGGCCTCGTTCGGCGATTTGGGCAAAGCGCTCAATGCGGCACAGGAGGCAGTAGCTCTAGAGCCGAATCTCTCAAGGACGCAGACGGTCCTGGGCTTCGCCTATCTGACACAAGTCGATACGAAACAGGCAAAGGATGCATTTGAAAAAGCGATTGCCCTCGATCAAGCCGATTACCTCCCGAGACTAGGACTTGGTCTTGCTATGATCCGGGATGGCGATCTGCATGGAGGAGGCAGGGAGATCGAGATTGCCGCAAGCCTGGATCCAAACAACTCCCTTGTCCGCAGCTATCTTGGTAAGACCTACTTTGAAGAAAAGCGTACTAAGCTGGATGTGCGTGAGTACGAAACCGCCAAGCAACTCGATCCCCTGGACCCGACACCATGGTTCTATGACGCGATAGCAAAGCAGACAACGAACCGTCCGGTTGAAGCCCTTCATAACCTGCAAAAATCGATCGAGTTAAACGACAACAGGGCTGTCTACAGGTCGCGTCTGCTGCTCGATTCGGACCTGGCCGCACGCAGTGCAGGCCTTGCGCGTATCTACACAGATCTGAGCTTCCAGCAGCTTGCCCTCGTAGAGGGATGGAAATCGGTTAACATAGACCCCTCGAGCTTTTCCGCCCACAGATTCCTGGCCGATTCATATGCTGTTTTACCCAGGCACGAGATCGCCAGGGTCAGTGAGCTGCTGCAGTCCCAGCTGCTTCAGCCCATCAATATCACGCCGATTCAGCCCCGGCTCGCGGAGAGCAATCTATTCCTGATCGCCTCCCAAGGCCCGGGTTCAGTCTCATTCGATGAGTTTAATCCGCTGTTCAACCGTAACCAGGTGACCCTTCTGACGAGCGGCCTTGTCGCTGAAAATGAGACGTGGGGCGGAGAAGGCATCGTCTCGGCCATATACAATAAGGCCAGCTTCAGCGGGGGTTACTCTTACTTCGGCACCGACGGGTTTCGAGAAAACAACGACCAAAAGGATCAAATCGCAACCGGTTATCTCCAGCTGGAGCTCACTTACAAAACAAGCATTCAAGCGGAGTACCGGTATAGAAATACCGAGTTGGGAGACCTCGCGCTCAGATTCTTTCCGGATGACTTCCTCCCCGGTTTGAGAAATAAGCAAGAAAGAAACTACTTCAGAATCGGAGGACGGCATGCCTTCTCTCCGGGTTCGGTCCTGATCGGGAACTTTACGTATCAAAACGCAGATTTTATTTTGACGGATAAGCTCGGTTCATTTGACGCAAAAAGGCCGGAAGATGCTTATAGCGCAGAGGCCCAATACCTGTTCCGTTCGCAATACATAAACCTTGTCAGCGGCGCGGGCTACTTCGACGTAAACGGAAGGATCGACACGACTATCACGATTGATATTCCCCCTCCCGACGGACCCATAGTCGTGCAATCAACCACAAGTACTGATCTCCAGCACGTTAATGCGTACGCATACTCGTACATCAACCCCCTGGACAATGTGACGTTCACACTTGGTGCAAGCGCCGACTTCTTGAGCGGCAACAGTCCCGACGTCGGCGATAAAGACAAGTTCAACCCGAAATTCGGGATTACCTGGAATCCAATTCCGTCTACGACATTACGCGCTGCGGCGTTCAGGGTTTTAAAAAGAACGCTGATTACGGACCAGACCCTGGAACCGACCCAGGTTGCAGGCTTTAACCAGTTCTTCGACGATGTCAACGGAACGGAATCATGGGTCTATGGGGGTGCTATAGATCAGAAATTCCCAAAAGACATATTCGGCGGAGTACAATTTTCCAAGAGGGACCTGAAAGTTCCATTTTTGGATTTTACGGCCGATCCTGAAAATCCTCAGATTCGGAATGAAGACGTTGACGAGTATCTGGGCCTTGCCTACCTCTTCTGGGCACCACATCCATGGTTTGCGCTCAGAGCGCAGTATTTATTCGAGCGATTTGAGAGTGAGGGAGTGACCGACCAGCC
>CAZNOV010000075.1:0-252 GCA_964574725.1 uncultured Nitrososphaera sp.
CGAGGAACCCTATCGCTTCGTAAAATAGCCTCCCCATCCCAGGCCAGTTGAAGACCGATTCCGTCAAGAGCGCGCCGGAAAAAGAGCCTGCCAATCCGAGCGCAATGGAAGTTATGATAGGTGGCCCGGCATTCTTCAACGCGTGCGAATATAGAATTCTCCTCTCGGGGATCCCTGCCGTTCTCTTCGCTCTGATGTAATCTTCGCTCAATATCCCCACAACAAAGTATCTGACGAAATAGGCCCATGAGC
>CAZNOV010000075.1:262-6843 GCA_964574725.1 uncultured Nitrososphaera sp.
GAGCGCCATGTGGTAAAGAAGGTCAACTATGTAATACGGATCTGAAGGTCGCAGCTGAGGCAGCGCCTGAGGCGGAAAGATATTGATCACGAAGGCAAAGAAAAATATCAAAAGCATCCCAATCCACCATGTTGGAAAGGAAGTACTGAATACCGCGAATGCAGAATTCATCCTATCCCAGACCGAACCCTGCCTGTTGGCGACGAATGCGCCCATGTAAAGTCCTATTACAGACACGATAATTGTCGCGGTTGTGAAAAGCAGAACAGTCCTCGGTAGCCTTTCCCAAATGATGTCATTGACGCTAGATGACCCCGAGCTACTCTGAAAATTAGCTGATCGCCCGAGATCAAGAAGCATCACCTTTGCGACCGAGTTGTAGAGCCGCTTGGGTGAGTACCACGGTTCATCCAGTCCTAAGTTGTGAATTTCTATCAGGTAGCATGTTTCTATCCATTTCTTGATTTCATCGGAAGTCAGAAAACGCAGGTTAGGATTTTCGGCCGCCTCCTGAGTGCATTTTGCCTTGACCGAGGCCTTGACAACTTCATCGAAAGTTGGACCGAGGAGGGCGAGGGTAATCAACAATGTGCCAAATAGCACCAGCACCATGTACCCGGACCGCTTTAGCGCGAAGATGTAGAATCCTTTCAATGACGATAAAGAGCAGATATCAGTTTTATATTAAAATTCACTTGGTCTCTTATTGCGGGCACCCAGTATCCTAGAAAATCCAACTGCCACGCTCATAGCGGAAAGTCCAGCTAGGATCAGGACGAATGCCGCGCTGGTTATAGTGAGCAGCATTTGCCCATTAACTGCAGCTCCTACCGCTAGGGCAGCCGCCACGGATCCTAGAACAGTCAAAGCAATGGTCAAGACTCTTGGATTCAAAATGGTTTTTCTAACGCGTGGTCCTGCGGAAGCGATAGCTACCGCCGGGACTGACAAGTAGACCCCGCCAATCAGTATGCTTGCGGCTGCCCCTGCGAGAATTGCACCTGCCTCTCCTCCTCCTGCTGCAGTATGGACCCTCTCGGACGTTGTCAGTATTCCAAATAACGGGTACAATGAAATTTTTACGGTCTGCTGCAGCCAGGGATTCTGCCTCTCGTAGTCAGCCACTTGAGGGCTGAAAGAATAGTACGCAGAGTTGAAGATATTCATGAATGCCGACCCAGACGCCGTGGACAGGATGTATTCGTCCCTAAAGTGTCGGAGGAACTGAACCTGTGGGGTCAATTCAGAGCCAAACGCGGCTGTTGCGATAAGACAACCGGAAGGTGGTGGAGGCCCATCACCCGGCCCATTGCCATCAGTCACGTTATCATCTCCATCTGCGATTGGAGTGGTCCCGGTGGCAATGATTGTGGTTTCTTGACGAACGGGTTTGGGTGCCTCGTTGCTGATCGCAAAAACTTTGAGCGTGTTGGGACCAGAAGAGAGCTTGGATGTTTCATCAGCGCTCAAATCGATTAGAAATCTTCCTGGCTGACCTGACTGAGGCTCGCCTTGCCCCTTGACCGCTATTCCCTCTCTTCCTGAGATAAAGTAAAGCACCTGAGCATCGCTGCTAGGCTGCTCAGCAATCGTAATCTCAACCTGAATTGCTTTTGGCTCTCCTATCACTATAGGCGGCCTTTCGACGCTTTCGATGGAAGCGAGCGGGGCAGTACCAAAGGCAGACCAGTGCCCCTGCTCAAACGGGTAGGACTCATCTCTGAAGGCCCTTATAGTTGCCGTGAGTGCTTCGGCATTGAAATCGTCCAGGTAGAAGGGACCGTTGCTGATCTCGGCATTCCCGTGCTCCGTTATCCACGCAATACTAGCATCGTATCGCCTAGCCGCGTCCTCCGGATTTACAATTTCCTTTAGCGCAACCGGCACAAACCGTTCGTCTTTCATTTTCTGTAGCTCGGCCTTTATCATATTGGCATGAGCGGGGCTCACCGTTGAAAGCCAGTCAACCTGCTTGGAAGTGGCCTCACCGCGCGAGTATGCGAGCTTGCTAGCGGTTACCAGCCTCTCCTCCGCTGCCGTTATCTCCCATGGTTCTCCAGTCCAGATCGTTACATAGTCCGCTATCTCCTGTTCGTCGTAGTGCCAAACGTCAATGTACGACTCCACTTCATTGTCAGAAAGGAATCTTATTCCTTTCAAAAGTGGTACGATACTCTCAAATTGCCCAGTAAACTCTGAATCAACCGTGACATCGTTTGTCTGGTTCCCTACGCCCCATTCGGACATGAAATAGTATGGGTAGAGCAGGTCTGCCCTGTCCATCTGAATGCCGTTATGCCACTTTGAATCCTGTATCCTGAATGTAACTTTGCTTTTTGATCCCTCATTTCCGGCGATGTCCCCGGCTTTTATCCACTGTTGAGAATATGGATCCCATCTCTCGGCATCAGGATGGATTTCAAGTCTTCCGTTAGGACCATTGGTTTCGAGATCAGTCCATTCCACCCTGAAGGGTAATACATCGCCTTTGTACGGGTGTCTGGTCATGCCTGGGTCGCCCAGCGCGTTTCCGATTGTTATGCTAAATGTGTCCTTGAAGCCAGCCACGCCATTCCACGCGCCTGCAGAAAGCTGCTTTACTCCAATGTTCATGGTTGCACGGTTTTCCGGCGCTGCATTTACGAGGGAGAACCTGCTGGAAATGCCGGCACCAAAATCGTTCACCAATCCCGTTACGGAAGATGAGGCTGCATACGGTTCGCTCGTCTGGACAACAAAAATCCTCACCGACTCCTGCATTCCCATCGTCACGGCATTTCTGACGAGCTCGTTCCTTTCATTTTCGGAGGCAAATTCAAAGTTGAATATGTCCTGCGTGACTTGATCAAGAGTTTCATTCTGATATTGCCAGAAATTTGGATCGGCCGCGCCAGGCATGTTTCCAAACCAAGGTGCATACATCTGTGAAGGAACCGTGGGGTTGTACTTCACAAATACCGAGGTGCCAGCATAGCCCTCGGTGTAGATATGCCAGTTGAACGCTTGTGGATCCGAGCCGTAGACGGTGACTTGCGCGTTACTTAGGTCTACACATGTTCTTTCAACTGTGAAACCCATGTCTTCAAGATCTGAAGCAAGCGATTCTCCCAAGGAATTCCTTCGACTATCGTCACACCTGATAGCGATCTTGATTGTCACAGGGCTACCCGCATACGTCCATTTGCCATCTTGCTTAATTGCACCCTCGGCAGTGAGCTTGCTGCTTATTATCCTCTCAGCATGAGATGGGTCATTCCGAAATCCAAAAGACTCGACGACGTCAATGATATTGAGGTATTCAGGCGAACTTACTCCGAAAGCATCGAACATCGCACTTCCATGACCTTTGAGGATTTCCTGGACCACGAAATCACGGTCGACGAGATAGTTAATGGCAAACCTTACTTCTCTGAACTGAAAGGGATTCATCGTTTTCGTAGGATCCTCAGGCTCAGCCGGATTCAGCAGCAGGCCAAACGAGCCTGCAGTTCTCTCGTAAATCTGGATCCGCGGATCATCCTGCAGATCTGGAACGACTTCAAGTGGGAGACGCCAAAAATAAACATCAATGTTGCCCGCTTTTAGTTCTTCTAAGGCGATGCTTTCGTCGGAATATTCGATGAATTTTATCGTGTCAACATTAGGGCCTTTCAATCCCTGAGCAAAAGCTGCAGGATCTAGGTTGGCATAAATTGGAAATACTAGCAACGCCATTGCAGCTATGGCAACGAGAAAGCGTCTCTGCACTGCGGTACCACTGGGTGGCGACAATAAAATCATTTTGGTGTCCTGATTTCCCACCTATTATTGTCGTTCTTGGCTCGCTTTGTCGTTACGGAGATCAGGATCAGGTACTGCGTCGATTAGCGCCTTTGTATATGGGTCGCGCGGATTCGAAAGTACATCGTCGATAGGTCCAGTTTCCAGTATCTTGCCGGCGTGCATTATTGCAATTTCATCCCCGAGATATCTTGCAGTTGAGAGGTCGTGTGTTATGTACAGGAACGAAATCTGGAATCTTTCTTTCAGGCTCTGCATCAGAGTAAGAATTTCTCCGCGCACCGAAACATCAAGCATCGAAACTGGCTCGTCAGCTACTATCAGCTTTGGTCGAAGAACGAGTGCCCTTGCCATCGCTACCCTCTGGAGCTGTCCGCCAGATAGCATGTGCGGGAATTTTCCTGCTATGGCGCTCTGCTTGAGCCTTACATCCTCGAGTGCATTCAACACCTTTTCCGTCTTTTGCTCTTTCGAGCTCCCCTTGTCATGTATGTCTAGGGGTTCCATTACCGCATCCATTATCTTCAGCCGCGGGTCGAGAGATGAATAGGGATCCTGGTAAATCATCTGTATGCCGATACGAAGTTCTCTTGATTCCTTAGCATCAAGCTTGTTCATGTCTGATCCATCAAATACCACAGAGCCGGAGTCAGGTCTTTCGGCTCCCATGATAAGCCTAGCCAGTGTTGTCTTGCCCGAGCCTGATTGGCCTGCTATGACAAGTACCCTGCTCGTCCCGAGGGAAATGCTGACATCATCGACCGCCTTGATATCATCATGACCGTCCTTCTTGAAAAGCTGCCACATGCTTTTCTTGATAGGAAAATATTTTTTGAGGTTTCTTGTCTCAAGCAGTACTTCCAATATCAACAGCGAGTTGTTATGTTGGTGATATAAACAATTACCATGTAGTCGCATCAATTTAATACCCAACTGACCCGCGTTGATTTCGTCGTGAGGCTCGCTTCGCTTTATTCGGGTGGAAAGGACAGCACGTCTGCTATAGCTCGGGCAATGGCGAACGGACATCAGATCGCGTGCCTCATCACGATGAATCCGACTGCGGATGACAGCCTTCTATTCCACTACCCTAATAGCTGGGTAACCGAATACATCGGTGACGCGCTGCAAATTCCCAGGATAGGGTTTCCTGTGATCGGGAGATCAAAGGAACAAGAGCTTGATTCTCTCCGACAAGCAATAATCCGCGTCAAGTCTCTCTACAGTATCGACGGACTAGTCTTCGGCGGAATCTCCAGCATGTACCAAAAGCAGGCCTTCGAAGGAATATGCTCGGACCAAAATCTCGCGGCGGTAGCTCCGCTTTGGAGCCTTGACCCATACGCGCACATGAAAGAACTTGTCGATGGTGGCTACAGTATCGTAGTTGTAGGCGTGTCAGCGATGGGCCTTGGAAAAGAGTGGCTCGGCGCCATGATTGATAGAAACTCTCTGCCTAGGCTGGCGGAGCTGAGCAAAAGATATGGCTTCAACCTAGCGTTTGAAGGCGGCGAGGCGGAGACTCTAGTGACGGACTGTCCCATGTTCAAAAAACGACTGGAAATAAAGCGCGCCGACACCGACTGGGACGGCCAGCGGGGAATATTTGAAATACGGGAAGTAGCACTAGTAGAAAAGTAGCAGCGATGTTTGACAAGCTCCGTGACGATTTGCGCGGTGCACTGAAAAAGATTGTCGGTGCATCCGACATTAATGAAGAGCTCATAGATTCCCTCTGTAGAGACATCCAGAGGGCCCTGATACTTTCCGATGTCAAAGTTACGATAGTAAAGTCGATTACAGACACTCTGAAAGAGAGGGCGCTCAAGGAGCAGCCTCCAAAGGGACTGTCGCGCAAAGATCACATTGTTACAATATTGTACGCAGAGCTTGCCAAGATGCTCGGGTACTCTGGCGAAGCTATCAAGACAATCGACAAGGCCCAGGAGGAAGATCACTCGGTCGCGACTTCATTTTTCAAGCCGGGCAAGCAGAACGTCGTGCTGATGCTCGGGATCCAGGGCAGCGGCAAGACAACGGTGACTGCCAAGCTGGCAAGATGGCTGACAAGGCATGGCTACAGAGCGGCGGTTATCGGTGCCGACACGTGGCGACCGGGCGCCCTCACCCAGCTGAAAATGAACTGCAGCAAAACAAATGTCGAGGTATACGGAGACGAGAACAACAAGGACGCGGTGGACATTACCAGAAAGGGCCTTGAGCACTTTGCGAGCCAGAATCTTGACGTCGTGATCATCGACACCGCTGGAAGGCACAAGGAGGAAGAAGGGTTGCTTCAGGAGATGAATGACATGTACAAGGCTGCAACGCCAGACCTTGTGCTCCTGATAATAGACGGAACGATTGGCCAGGGTGCTTTCAAGCAGGCCGAAGCGTTCCATAAGGCGGCTCCAGTCGGGGGAATAATCCTGACAAAGCTCGACGGGACCGCAAAGGGCGGCGGCGCGCTCGCCGCATCGGCAGCCACCGGTGCCAAGGTGATGTTCATAGGAACCGGCGAGCGGCTCGACGACCTTGAGCAGTTCTCGCCCACGCGGTTCGTGGGCAGGCTGCTTGGCATGGGAGACATAAAGGCCCTGCTGGAGATGGCAAGGAGTCTCGAGGCCCAGACCGACGAAAACCAGGCAAAAAGGATACTGAAGGGAACCTTTAGCATCGAAGACTTTTACGCGCAGCTAGATTCTGCAAGCAAGCTCGGGTTGAAGAATGTCCTGGATAACCTCCCAGGACTCTCGGGGCTGGTAAAGGATGATCAGGTCGACGCAATGCAGGTAAGAATG
>CAZNOV010000076.1:0-6836 GCA_964574725.1 uncultured Nitrososphaera sp.
TCGAGAGGGACAGGCTGTTGCTAAAGTACAAGCAACAGCTCGACATTCTCAACAACAAGATCGCCCAGTTGCGGCCTGTCGCCGACTTTGCTGACCTTAAGGAGATGCGGAACGACCTGGCAGCAATCTTGGAGGACAAGATAGGGGCACTCGACGAGAGGCTGCAGCAGCTCTCGAGATCCGGCCTTACGCCCGCTGAGGACTCTACAGCAGAAAAAATCATTGCCGAAACGACGCAAGCGCGCGCCCCCTCTGCCGAGCCAAAGCCCAAGCCAGAAGAAAAGAGCATCGAGCAGCTGCAAAACGAGATAGTCGAAGCTCTTGACAGGCTGGAGCAGGTCGAACTAGACAACGACTGATCATGCATTGAAGCATGACCAGAAAAGCAAAATAGAGCATGAAATTTCCACATACCCACGTGGTAGCTCGGATTCTAGACGGCAAGGTTGTGTATGCTGACGTTAAAGCGAGAGTCAAAAAGGCTGTTGACGAGCTAAAGCGACATGGAGTCCAGCCGTGCCTGGCTACCGTCCTGGTGGGCGACGACCCTGCGTCCGAGACTTATGTAACCAGCAAACAGAAAGATGCCGGCGAGGTGGGCATCGCGACGAGAGACCATCATTTGGCTGCTAGCGCGCAGCAGGCAGAGCTGCTCGAACTTGTGCGTCTGCTAAACAAGGATGATTCAGTGCACGGAATCTTGGTTCAGCTTCCACTACCTCCTCACATCAACGAGTTTGCGATTATCAACGCATTGAGCCCGCTGAAAGACGTAGATGGTCTGACCCCCTATAATTCCGGGATGCTTCAGAACGGGATGGCCTTGCTCAAACCCTGCACTCCGTCCGGCGTCCTAGAGTTGCTTGACTACTACAAGATCGATGTCTCCGGGATGGGCGCAGTCATTGTGAACCGCAGTAACCTTGTCGGTAAGCCCCTCTCACTCATGCTGTTAGAGCGGGACGCGACCGTTACTGTGTGCCACTCCAAGACCAGGGATCTTGACGCAAAACTGCAAGAGGCGGATCTGGTGGTGACCGCGGTGGGCGACCGGCGTCGTTTCACACTGACAGGCGAGATGGTAAAGGAGGGCGCGGTTGTAGTTGACATCGGCACGTCGCGAATTGACAACAAGATCGCTGGGGACGTTGACTTTGGATCGGTCAGCGAAAAGGCATCATGGATTACACCCGTGCCCGGAGGCGTCGGCCTGATGACCAGGGCGATGCTTCTAAAGAACACCGTTTCGGCGGCTTCCGTAGCTAAAGAGATGAGCCGGTAGCTGCTTCCTGAAGGCAAACGGAAGACGCGTCAGATGATGCTTGGGAAGCGCAATGCTCTTGGGCCAGAAGAGATAACAAGACGGAGCAGGTCAGTTCAGGAGACTGCACTGAAGAGTAGCTTCTTCAATTCCGCCAAGAGCATGGGGGCATATTTCGCCTTTGGCTCTGAAGTAAGGACCGACCTCATTCTGGGGGAGGCCAAGAAACTCGGCAAGCAGGTCGCACTTCCAAGCATTGAAGGCGACAAGATCGTGTTCTATGAAATGTCGGCTGCGAAGTACTTAGTGAAGGGCCGATTCGGTATCATGGAGCCGCTGCCCTACGGAAAAATCACCGAGCTGGACCTGATCATTGTTCCTGGGATAGCGTTTGACAGCACGGGATACCGTCTTGGCTACGGCAAGGGCTACTACGACAGGTTCCTGCTCGAGCATCAAACATTCTCGGTAGGTCTTGCGTACTCGTTCCAGTTAGTTGAAAGGCTCCCTCATGGCAGGCAAGACATGAAGCTAGATGCGGTCGCGACTGAAGGCCACGTCATCACGCATGGCGCATAATTGCCCGCCTTCCAATGTCCGTTCTATAGTGATGACCATTCTCGCCCCACCGAATTTTTCTAACTGCCGAGTATGCGTTGTCTACAGCAAGCGCAGCATCCTTCCCCAGTGCTGTTACCACAAGGACTCTTCCACCGTTGGTCACAAGTCTGTTCTGCTGATCCCGTGCAGTACCTGCGTGGAAAACCATGACATCGGCACCAAGATCAGATTCGAGCCCCTCGATCACCTGACCCTTTTCGTACTTGCCGGGGTATCCTCTGGACGCGATTACTACGCCGACCGCGGTCTCGCTCCTCCACTCTATGGCGGGCATTCTGTCAAGCCTCTGGTCGATTGCAGCGTCGACATACTCGAACAGGTCGGACTTCATCCTCATCAATAGCGGCTGGCATTCCGGGTCGCCCATTCTGGCGTTGAATTCCAGTACAGCAGGCTTGCTCGTCTTCCCATCAATCATTATCCCCGCGTACAGGAACCCTTTGAATGGCACCCCACACTCTGCCATTGTGCGGATTGCCGGCTCCATAACGTGCTTTACAATCCTATCATTCAGCTCTGAATCTATCACAGGGGCGGGAGAATAGGCGCCCATGCCGCCTGTGTTTGGGCCCTTGTCCCCGTCGAAGACCCTTTTGTGATCTTGGGCCGATGCGAGAGGGACGAGCGATTTGCCATCGCAAATTGCGATGAACGAGGCCTCTTCGCCTGCAAGTCGCTCTTCGATTATCACCTTTTCGCCGGCGGCGCCGAATTCTCTTTTTACCATCATGCTGTCTATGGCGGCTACTGCCTGCTCAGCATCGTCGCAGACGACAACTCCCTTGCCTGCAGCAAGGCCATCTGCCTTGACCACCAATGGCTTGTTTTGCGCCAGCGCATAATCCTTGGCCTTTTCTACTTCGGTAAATACTGCGAAGGGTGCGGTCGGGATCCCCGCGTCGCGCATGAACTCCTTGGCAAAAGCCTTGCTTGATTCCAGCATGGCGGCGCGCTTTGTTGGTCCGAAAATCTTCAGCCCTTCCTCGGAAAAAGCGTCGACGATCCCAAGTGAAAGGGGTTCTTCCGGCCCCACAATTGTGACCAGGCTCTTTTGGCCTTTTGAGAATTCCAGCAGCCTGCCGATATCATTGTGGTTGATGCCGATATTTTCAGAGGTGCCGCCGTTGCCAGGGGCAAAGTAGACCTTTCCCACATGCGAGCTCTGCGAGATCTTCCATCCGAGTGCGTGCTCCCTGCCGCCGGAGCCTACAATCAGGACATCTCTTTTCTCGCCGCGAGTCACACCGCCTTAGAAAACGACCGATAATAAAATGTTTGATTGAATTCCAAATTCGGGCTTTATCGGCGTCCCAGCGAGCTTGCGTGATCCTCTGAAATGGCCTGGAGAACTTGCAGATATTCACTATCGTGGAATTCAAGCTTCACGAAACCCCCCTCCCGAATGACCTTTCTGACGCTTTTCAAATGGTAGCACTCTTCGCCGCCGGACAGTGTCTTGAAGTAAAAGTCCCTGCAGGAGCAGAACCCGAGTTCGGGGTCACTCCAGTGCTCGTTGTCCCTGCCCACGACCATCCAAAGTATTTTTTCACTGGGCCGAAACACCAGCTTCTTGACACTTCCTGACGTCACTGCATTGTCAGCGCGTAGGTCGGACATTTTGCGGCTGGTTTATTTGCTCGCACCGCCATATATAAAAAAACAGCATGGATGTTCGACCGCTACATCCCCATGCCGCGCTCTTGCTCAGAAGCTCGGGCGGGAAAAAGTACGTTGCAGTCTCGGATCTGCACATAGGGATCGAGGCAGAGCTTGTTTCCAAAGGAATCACCCTCAGGTCGAGCCTCGTAAATGATATGGCGACTGAGCTGAAGGACCTCGCCGGATCGGTTGGGGCCGATGGAATCATACTTCTTGGGGACATAAAGCATACCGTCGGAACTATAAGCAAGCAAGAGTGGGACGACATTCCGACATTCCTGAAGATGCTGTCGTCTCAATTAGAAGTGCACCTTGTGCCAGGGAATCACGATGGCAACATTCGTCACCTGATACCTCCTTCGGTCAATGTTATCAGTAGCAAAGGAATGACGCTTGACGACACTCTGCTTGTGCACGGCCACAGCATGCCTTCCGACGTCAGGGCGCACGTAAATCGCATAGTGATGGGTCACCTTCATCCAATATTCTTCAAGAGAGGCAGCGTTGTGAGCGGCAAACGCGTGTGGATATACATTCGGGCGAAAAAGGATGCCTTGTTTTCTCAACGGGGTGCAGTCGACATAGTGGTGGTTCCCAGCTTCAATCCGCACCTTCATGCGATGGGCCCAAAGTCGTACCACAAATCAATATCACCGATCATGACGAGAGTGATGGAGCACAAAGGCGCAGTCGAAAAGTGCGTCATCGCAACGCTCGACGGCTCGATTGTGGGTGATGCCGAGGTACTGAAGCAGATCCTCTAGCGGTAATGCACCTAGTCCAGTTTGGCATAGTTTCTGAGGGGCGCCAGCGTTGGCGTATTATTTCGGAGCCACTGAAGCGTCTTGATGAACGAACTGGCTGCTTCTATCGTCGTCAACACAGGTATTCCCATCTCTACGGCCTTGCGCCGTATCTGGTACTCGTCGTACAGCATCCCGACATACTTTTCAATCGTAGATGTGGCAGGGATGTTTATGATAAAGTCTATCTTACGCTCGTAAAGCAGATCTGAAATGTTGGGCTTTCGGTCGGGCTCGCTAATCTTGTGGACAAGCTTGACATCTTTGAAGTTGTTGTTCTCGATGAATTCTGCAGTGTGTTCTGTTGCTAGCATTTCGTAGTTCATGGCCGATATCAGAGATATTATCGGTAGCAGCATTTCCTTGTTCTTCTGTCCACCAACGGTAACGAGTGCCGAGCCCGACAGGGGAAGAGAGTATCCTGCCGCCATGTATGCTTTGGATAGCGCGTCGTAAAAGCTAGATCCAAAACATGCCACTTCGCCTGTCGATTGCATTTCTACCCCCAGCACAATGTCAGAACCTTCGAGCTGCATGAAGGAAAACTGGGGAACCTTGATACCAAAACCCGGTGTCTTCAACCAGAGGTCTTTTGCCTTTGCAGGAAGGGGCTTGCCGATCATCGCCTTGGCGGCAAGGCTGATGATGTTAGAGCCGGCGAACTTTGACACAAAAGGCATCGAGCGGGAGGCCCTAACGTTTGCCTCAATCACCGAAACCTCCTCGTCCTTTACCAGAAACTGGATGTTGAAAGGTCCCCTGACATTGAGTGCCTTTCCGATCCTTACAGTGTAATCGGTGACCGTTTCAAGTGTATTTCTGTCGAGCCGCCACGGCGGAATGCTCATGATTGCGTCGCCAGAGTGGACGCCAGCGTTATCGATGTGCTCTATCACAGAGCCAATGAACACTTCCTTGCCGTCGGCCACCGCATCAACCTCGACCTCTGCGGCATCCTGCAGGAATTTGCTTATTACCACGGGGTGATCGGGGCTTACGTTCGTCGCGTCCGTGAGAAACCGGTCAAGCTGTTGCTCTCCCCACACGACCTTCATCGCGGCCCCTGAGAGCACGTACGATGGCCTTACCAGCACCGGATATCCAACGGCGTCAGAAAATTCCTTGGCTTCGATCAGAGAAGTAAACCGTCTCCAGGCAGGCTGTTTTATTCCCAGCGAGTCGAGCAGATGGCCGAACTTTGCCCGGTCTTCGGCCCTGTCTACGTCTTTGCTGTCAGTACCAACTATGTTGAGTCCTTTATCTGCAAGCTTTAGAGTTAGGTTGTTTGCCGTCTGACCACCGACGCACGTCACAACGCCCGTTGGGTGCTCGTGGTCGCAGATGTCAAGAACTCGCTCGAGCGTCAGTTCCTCAAAGTACAGCCGGTCGCAGATGTCGTAATCGGTCGACACGGTCTCGGGGTTGCAGTTGATCACCGAAATCTCGTTTATGCCATTATCCTTCAAGCCCCACACCATGTTGACTGTGCCCCAGTCAAACTCGACGCTGCTTCCAATCCTGTACGGTCCGGCGCCCAAGACCACCATCCTGCTCTTGCCATTATCCTCCACCACGATATCGTCCTCCCTGCCTCCGTAGGTCAGATACAGGTAATTCGTCTTGGCAGGCCACTCCGCAGCCAGCGTGTCTATCTGCTTGACCACAGGCCGTATCGAGAATTTTTCCCTGAAGGTTCTAACCTGCATTTCGTCAAGGTTCTGGCAGCGGGCGATCTGCCTGTCAGAGAAGCCCATCTTTTTTGCCTTTCGTATGATGTCTTCGTCAAAGCTGGACTTGCGGAGCCTGTCTTCCATGTCGACAATGTTCTTTATCTTGAAAAGGAACCACTGGTCGATTGCGGACAAATTCTGGATGCGCTCGATCTTCATGCCGGACTTGATGGCCTCGACCACGGCGAAGATGATCTCATCATTCGGATGAATAAGTGCCTGCTCCACCCTCTCCAGGTCATCCTGGGATGGCGCAGGCGGCGAGCCGGCATTGGCCACAAGACCGTCCTTGCCGATATCGCACATCCTTATCGATTTCTGGAGCACCTCTTCGAATGTCCTCCCTATGGCCATCACCTCGCCTACGGATTTCATCGCACTTCCCAGCCTGCGTTTGACCTGTTCGAACTTGCTAAAGTCCCACCTGGGCATCTTTAGAACAACATAGTCGAGCGATGGCTCAAAGCATGCGGTCGTGACCTTGGTGATCCTGTTCAGCAATTCAGGGAGCGAATACCCAACGGCTATCTTGGCCGCCATGTATGCCAGGGGATATCCTGTCGCCTTGCTCGCCAGAGCGGAGGATCTCGAAAGCCTTGCGTTTATTTCAATCGCCGTGTATTGTTCCGATGCCGGATCTAGGGCGAACTGGATGTTGCATTCCCCGACGATGCCGCAGTGGTTCGTTGCCCTGATAGCAGCCGATCGGAGCATGTGGTACTCAAAATTGTTCAGAGTCTGCGAAGGCGCGATGACAATATT
>CAZNOV010000077.1:0-4192 GCA_964574725.1 uncultured Nitrososphaera sp.
ATGAGTGACAGTGCTAGAAAACCGATGATAGCCACGCCATACGCGGTTAGTTCTGCCATTGAGTGCGAATTTGATGGTAAATATATAAGGTTTCCCTACCAGCGGCTGAGCCCTGAAGCGAGAACAGAACAGTCTGAAAGTAACCGATAACATTTAGAACATGTTGCAACGCTCGTGCGATAGCCGAGTGCAGAACTATATTTATACGCCGAATTATTAATTACCCAGGTTTTGGAAATTGCAGCACGTCCAAAGGCTGCGCCAAAGAAAATCATCATTTGCGCGGTGATAGTGGCGTCCTTTGCCGTGTTAATATTCGCAGTCCCCTCAGCGCTAGGACGGAACATCAACCCGATGATCTTGGCATCTGCGTTTATTCTGGTATGTGTATACATCGTGCTTTTCTTCGAACTCTTCCATAGAAGTACCATTGCACTCATCGGCGCGACATCGATCATCGCGGTCGCTCTTGCTCTTTCGAGCATCCAGGCAGAGGAGAGCTTTGAGTTTATCGTCGGGGCAATCGACTACAACACTATAGGACTCCTGCTCGGCATGATGGTCATCGTGGCTATCCTTGCAGAGTCTGGCGTATTCCAGTGGGTCGGGATCAAGGCGAGCAAGAGCAGCAGAGGAAATCTGTGGAAGTTGATGCTGATGCTCTGCACATTTGCCGCTGTGGTGTCGATGTTCATCGACAATGTTACGACGATCCTGCTGATGGTTCCGGTTACCATCGCAGTTCTCAGGATATTCAAAGTATCGCCGATTCCGTTCATACTTGCTCAGGCACTTGCGTCAAATGTTGGAGGCGCCGCCACTCTCATTGGGGATCCTCCTAACATAATTATCGGATCCGCCGCAAATATCGACTTTAACACTTTCATCTTGAATATGGGTCCGACAATTGCAGTTTCGTTTGTTGCTTCTCTCTTCCTTCTGAAGCTGTTCTTCAGAAAGGATCTCAAGGCGCAGGTCCAGAACCTTGACCAATTGATGAAGGAAAATGAAAACGCATACCTGAAGGATAAGAGGATACTGACAAAATCGCTTGGAGTGCTTTTCGGAGTAATCGCGCTATTCGTTGTCCACGGCACACTTCACCTCGCCCCGTCGGTAATCGCGCTTGGGGGCGCCGCGGTGCTGCTCGTAATCACTAGGGCAAGCCCAGAAAAGGTTTTCCATGAGGTTGACTGGCCAACCCTACTTTTCTTCGCCGGGCTTTTCGTCATAGTCGGGGTAGCTGAACATGCCGGGATGATCAATCTGTTGTCGTCGGCTGCTCTGGCCGCCACGGGAGGCGACCCATGGGTGACATTTGCCGTAATAATATGGCTTTCCGCGATAGCAAGCGCGTTCGTTGACAACATCCCCTTCACGGCTACAATGATCCCGCTGATTCACGATCTGAACGTGAACCCGGGCATTTCTGCCCTCTTTGGCGGCATGGAAGTAAGCCCTTTGTGGTGGGCGCTATCCCTTGGAGCGAATCTGGGGGGCAACGGCACGCTGATCGGATCAAGCGCGGGAATTATTGCTGCCGGCCTCAGTGAGAAGAACGGCAACCCGATCAGCTTCAATAGGTGGTTCAGGGTGGGATTTCCATTTATGATACTCACTGTCGCGATCGGCACAGTCATTCTTATGATAGACGTACTGCTCCGGCTCTAGCGCAAGACAATTTATACCGCAGAACCAGCAGTATGGCACTGCATGGTCGGTGGCAGGAAAAAAACCAGCAATAGGCGAAAGGATCTCTTGCGCAACGCGGTGAGGGACTATCACATCCGAAGCAATGATTTGCGCTCCATTCTTGATGGCATGGCCGGCTCTGGAGGATTCGAATCCCGCAATCTTGCCGAGGGCGTCGACATATTGCAGAGTATGATCGACGAACACAACTGCACAAAGTTCCTGTCCTTTGTAGGGGCCCTGATCTCGACCGGCGCACGTGGGATCATACGCGATATGATAAAGGAAAAGATGTTTGACGTGGTTGTAACCACATGCGGGGCGCTGGATCATGACATCGCCCGCACCTATGACAAATACTATGCGGGAGACTTTCGCATGGACGACAGGATCCTCTTGGAGCGGGATCTTCACCGTCTCGGCAATGTGCTCGTGCCTATGGAAAATTACGGCCCACTCATAGAGCAAAAGGTCCAGGCTTGCCTAGGAGACATGTACAGGAAGGGAAGCCGACAGGTTGCAACGTACGATATTACAGATTACATTGGAAGCACGCTTGATAAATCCTCGTTTCTGTACTGGGCGCACAAAAATGAGATCCCGGTAATAGTTCCCGGAATCGTGGATGGCGCGGTCGGGAGCCAGGTATGGCTTTTTTACCAGAAGCACAAGGATTTCAAGATAGACATACTCAGGGACCAGAGCAAGCTGTCAGACCTGGTCTTTGATGCCGAGAAGTCAGGTGCATTCATGCTGGGAGGGGGGATTTCAAAACATCACACACTCTGGTGGAATCAGTTCAGAGGCGGCCTGGATTATGCTGTCTATGTCACAACCGCGCCTGAATGGGATGGCAGCCTTAGCGGGGCGCTGGTTGCCGAGGCGATATCTTGGGGCAAGGTTACGAGCAAAGCGCGGCAGACCACGATACATGGCGAAGCGACGACGCTTCTTCCGTTCATCTACGCCGCGCTTGTAGCCGGGAGGAATAGGTAAATACGTTTATCCGACCGAAATGTGCCACAACATGATCTACTGAGCAATATTTAAAAAATACTTGCCAATTCATAAGCGTGACCAGATATGGGCATGGAATTTTACGGCGATTCGTACAAGGGAAACGACGAACCAATTTTTGTAGGAATACCGACCTTCTTGAAGTTGCCGTGGGTGCGAACCCAGCAAGAGCTGAACAAGATCAAGCCGGACGTAGCCGTCATAGGAGAACCGTTTGACTTTGGGACCACCATTCGCCCAGGAGCAAGGTACGGCCCTAGAGCGATTCGCGCTGCTTCTACCGTGCCATCACCTCCTTACGAGCACTTCAACATTGAGACCGGTGTCGACCCCTTTGGCGTCTTCCGCACCGTGGATTACGGAGATGTTGTCGTGTCCCCGGGCGATGTAGTAGAGTCGCACAGGAGGATGACGGACAAGGTTAAGCAAGTTCTTGACATCGACGGCATACCAGTTATGCTCGGCGGCGATCATTCGATTACCTTTGCTAACGTCAGGGCCTTCGCCAAGAAATACAAGAATATTGGCATGATACACATCGACACCCATGCAGACTGCGCCCCCCAAGGGCTGTGTGGCTTCAAGTACGACCACGGGGCGCACATCAGAAGAATCATGGAGCTTGGCTGCCTTAAGGGCAAGAACTATACGCTAATCGGTCCCCGTGGCTACTGGCCCGGCCCGGACCTATACAAGTGGATGGCCGATCAGGACTTCCAGTGGTTCACTATGCTTGATGTCGAAGAGCTGGGCATCGACCAGATTGCGAAAGAGGCTGCCGACAGGGCAAACGACAATGTCGACGCCGTATACATCAGCTGGGACATCGACACGTTTGATCCCGCGTACGCGCCAGGGACAGGGGAGCCGGAGCCTAATGGGCTCACCTCAAGAGAGGGTATGCGGCTAATGAGGCTGCTATCGACCTCGTTTGACCCTGACACCTTTGCGTTTGACCTTGTTGAAGTGGCACCAAACTACGATGTCAGCGACAACAACTCGTACAATGGGGGCATAACGTCTGGTCTGGCAAATCGGCTCATAGTGGAACTCCTTGCGGGGCTTTCGCTGACAAAGAAGAATCAGACTGAAGGCAAACCCGTAAGACCCCACTTTTACCGAGGCAAGGGCCATACCTACAGCTTTGGGCAACCCAAGGCGAAGGTGGCACGGCGCAAATGATGCAAGTCAGGGCGACCATCAGGGGAGAACCCGACTCGCCTCCTCTTACGCGAATCTTTGACTACGGTACTGCCGATGAAGAAATATTCTTCAACTCTGCCGATGCCGTCCAAGAAAAACTTCGGCAAGGGATGAAAGTAAACGCCAATGAAGCACTAGCAAGTTTCTGCGCTTTCGTCGTCAGGGCTGTCCGGGCCGGCAGGAAGGACAGTGAGATCCATCAAGATGCATCACGCCTCCTCACGCTCGATAATGTCATGTTCGGTGTTCCAGAGACCTTGAGGAACATTACATTTGAAGC
>CAZNOV010000077.1:4292-6819 GCA_964574725.1 uncultured Nitrososphaera sp.
GTTAGGGATGCTGTGGGGCCTTGGACACACTGCTACGTTGCTTGCCGCTGGATTGGTGGTCCTGTTGCTCGCAATCAATATTCCCGAAAAAATGACGGGAATAATGGAATTTGGGGTCGGAGTTATGCTCGTATTCCTTGGTCTAAGCGGTCTGACTGGCTTTAAAATGGGCAGCTTTTTGCGAGGAATAGTCAAAAGAAATGCAAAGCATGTGCACATGCACATACATAAAGAAACAGGCCTAGTACACTCGCATGAGCATGATCATGATGATCATATTCATGGACACAGGTCGCTCATTGTTGGCATGGTGCACGGCCTAGCCGGAAGTGGCGCTCTGATGCTGGCGATAGCGGCATCCATAAACTCTGTTCCGCTGGCGCTGGCATACATCGCAATCTTTGGAGCTGGCTCTATGGCTGGCATGGCCGGAATGAGCGCACTTATTGGCGTGCCGATCTCCAGAGCCAGAAGCTTCAGACTCAACCTAGCGCTGAAATACGCGGCGGCGATTGTCGCGTTTGCGATTGGCGCAGGTATGATTTATGAGCTGGGAATAGTGGAGCGGGTCTTTTTCTAGTAATAGTGGTGGGGCGGCCTCTGTTTCTTGCCCAGCATATCAAAGTGATCGTGCTGGTGGATTTTTTCGCCGCCGGCATGCGAATGCCGGGTTCCGTCATCATGGGTATGCGTCTGCATGGCCGGCCTCGCCATCAGGACGTCGTCCACCCTGACCAGTAAGTTCACGACCTCAACGGCCGTCTTTATCACCTGTTCCTTGACCAATACCGGCTCGATAACTAATGGGAACATCTCATCAACCTTCCTCTTGATGGCATTCACGCCGTACGTGCTCACCCTGCCGTTGGAAGATGCGTGCCTGGAGCGGAGCTGGACGAGTGTATCAATTGTATTCATTCCCGCATTTTTCGCTATTGTAAGGGGAATCTCTTCAAGAGCCTCAGCGAACTTTTGAACCACCAGCTGTTCTCGTCCATCGATGCCACTTGCCCTTTCACGAACCATTCTTGCAATGGCAGACTCTACCGACCCGCCTCCTGCCACGATTTCCGGTCTGCTTATGAAGTCCTTCAAGACGTTTATAGCATCAAGAGCTGACCGATGGCATTCGTCCAGCGTTCTCTTGGAGTTTGCGCGCAGAAGAAGTGTGACCGACTTTGGATTCCTGCACCCCTCCACAAACACCATCCTGTCGCCGCCCACGAGCTTTTCACAGACTCTGTCGGCGTACCCGAGAGTGATATCAATATCTTCGTGACCATAATGCCGGCCGTCATCGTGCTCATGATGGTGCCCGTGGTGATGCGCATGCTCCTTGTCATGAGCATGCTGGAGCCTCGTGGTAATCGTGGCGCCAGTGGCCCTGGCGAGCCAGAGGATATCTTCCTCTTTGACCCGTCTTATCGAAATTATTCCGGATTCTGCCAGAAGGCTCTGGGCAAAGGTGTTGATGCCCTTTCTGGAAATGACGACGTTTGCTCCGGATTCAATTATGTGTTCTATTCTCGATCTTAACATCGATAACTCGCTGCCAGCATACAGCTTGATCAGATCTGGTGAATTAATCCTGATCTCTGCGTCGGTCTTGGTTCTTTTGCCTTCAAGATCATCGTCAAGAAGAAGTATCCTTGCAGGTTCCACAATTCTAGGCATCGAGGAACTATCAATTGTCTTGTCGAGGACAATCCCTCTGACGACCTGAGCGTCACCGATGCTTCCTTCCTTTTCTTCAATCTTGATATCGTCCTTCTCGAAGCGGCCGCTTGCCAAGTCGGCAACGCTGCGGACGGCTTCAACGATGAGTGATGCCGTATTATCGCCTGCGTATCCGAGCGCCTTCGAGTCAATGCATGTGTGAACAAGCCTCTTCATGACCGGAGTGTCAGAGGTGCTGCATTTCTTCGAAATGTTCGCCAGTGCCTTGATCGAAATATCACTTGCGCTGCTGTAGCCATCGACTATGGCTGTTGGAGAAATCCCCATGTCGAGGAGCTCCTCTGCCTTTCTCACAAGCGCGCCTGCAAGCACTACAACGGATGTAGTGCCGTCGCCCACTTCATTGTCCACAGAGTTTGATGCATCAACAAGTGCCTTGGCTGCGGGGTGCTCGACATCTATCTTGCGAAGCAGAGTAGCGCCATCCTTTGTTATTGTGACTTCGCCCATGATCTCGGCAAACAGCTTGTCCATTCCTCTCGGGCCCAACGAATTCTTTACGATCTCTGCCATCAGCCTTGCGGCAAGCAGGTTATACCGGCGCGCCTGATCTCCTTTACTCCTCCTCGCGCCATCGCCAAGAAGCTCAACGGCAGCCAACTTGGGATTCATGTGAGTCTGACAATAATAAAAATGGAATGTTCAGATTGTTGCAGGGATAGCGTGTCTTCTCGCTATCTTGACGACGGTCCTGCCTAGTTCTATGACTCTGTCGATCGAGTCGTCAAGGATCCTGACGAATAGCCCGCAGTCGTGCGGGAGTCTGGAGCAGCCTGCCAAGGCGCCGCAG
>CAZNOV010000078.1:0-4174 GCA_964574725.1 uncultured Nitrososphaera sp.
CAACAGGCATGATTTCAGTTTCCGAGGCGTATTCTATCGTTAGGAGATGGAATGCGAAGCTGTGCTACATCTTGCACTATAGCGGCGTAAAGGACAGGGAAGATGCAAAGAACCAGTGGCATAGAGGTCCAGAAGGACCGTTATCGCTTGATGAACTTCAGAATGCGGTAGATGAGCATCTCCGGGTATCAGGTCAGGAAGGCAAGTTTGTAATCAAAGTTGCCCGGGAAGGAACTACGTGGACCCCACAGGATGTCAAAATGCCCGCCGAGGAGGATCATGTGCCAATAGGTCCAAGGATAGAAGTTGAGGCACTTGAGAAATACGTAATTTCAATCGAAAAAACGCAGGAAGGCAAGGTGGCGGTAGCGATCGAAGATGCAATCAACCGGATGACCGCCGAGTTTCTCAACCCAAAGCTCAAAGAGAATTCCCTGCATGGAGATGCGATTAAGAGCATGATGATGAAAGGACCAGAACTGCAACTGGTAATCATTGGAAATAGCGTCAAGGTCGACATCACAAAGGGCAAAAAGCCTGTTTTCGCTGGCAGTATACCCGTAAGCGAGAGAGACTCCAAGAAGCTGGTCAGATACCTCCATGAAAACTTTCACTGAGCATGCAGATGCGAAGCTGCGATGACTGCCTATGCGCAATCTTGGTTACTAATTACCGGTTGCACGGCATCATTTGATAAACCGCCGGATAATTTCGAATACCAGCGCCGGCTTTTCAGCAAATGGCGCGTGCCCAGCATCTTCTATGAGTTCGGCTCTTAATCCCTTGATTGACTTTTTGAAAAGATCAAAATACTTCAATGGAATCAACCTGTCCTCCTTCCCCCAGATTATCAGCGTCTTGATTCCGGCTATTTTCTCCAGCCTTCTCTTGCCGATCTGCGTATTGACACTGTTTTCATAGGCCAGCCTGAATGCTTCCTTGGCTCCCGGCAGGCCCATCCTATAGATGAAGGCATCGACCAAGAAATCTGGAATTCTTATCGGGTTGGCAACGAGCTGCTCAAAGACTCGGCGCACAGATTCCCTAGTTGGGTTCATCGAAGCCGTGATATATTGTTCCAGAAGAGGTGTTGGTCCGTTCAGCATGCCCGACGTATCGATCAACACGAGCCTGTCAACGAGGTGCCTGTGGGTGATTGCTACCTCCGCGGCTATGTACCCGCCGAGCGAATGGCCGACAATGCTTGTCTTGCTATCATCAATCTTCAAATCGTTCATCAACTGTGAAATAAAATTGGCATACTCTCTGATAGTATAGCGCATGCCGGATGACGGCTTTTCGCTCATTCCAAAGCCGGGGAGATCAACGGCAATGGTATGGTGATCCAAAGATAGCGCGATTGGGATATCTAGCCACCTGTCTGCAGAAGATCCGAGCCCGTGAATGAACAGGACATGCTTTCGCTTACCGCGCCCGGCCTCAAGATATCTCGACTTCATGCCGCATGTGGTAAGCCATCCTTCGGTCTGAGACGCCATCATAATGACCAATTGGGTCGGGCATGTCGTAAATATTATGCGTTCCGTGGGGAGGCTAATAAAAACAGGTACAAGAAATTAAGGGGAGGGGAAGTGTGTCTTCCACGTTTTGCTCCGGCTAGTATACCGTGTTCATGGCGGCAACTAGGTTTTTGAGCGCTGTAGTAGCATCGACCGTGTCGCTTTCATACAGAGTGCTTCCCAGCCCACCGCTCGCTCCTCGCTTCCACGAGTGAGCGGTCCATCCAAAGCCATTCGCCTTGAACGCCTTTAGGAATGTTATCAGGTCGGTCTTTGTGTCTGCGCCCCATTCTCCTATCAGGACCTCTGTGCCCCAATCGGTCGCCCAATCCTTGATATTGTTGATCTGTTTCATTCCTTGGCTGCCAGGGTTTGGAACCGAGTAGAGGTGTGGCGCGTATACTAGTCCAGATACTCCCCTAGGCACTATCTTGGGCTCCAAGCTAGGCTCTCTCTGGAATCCCCTAGTGGTCTCTCTGTCAAAGAAGATCTTCTTGTCTGTAATGTTCCGGATCTTCTTGGCGATGTACGTATTGTAGTCTCCCAGCTTTGCATAGTGTTCCTTCTGGAACAAGTGAGGCTCGTTGAGAATTTCATACCCTGCTACGCTGGTATAATCGTCAACCTTGTTTATGATCTTTGAAAAGAATGCGAACTGGACATCCCAAACCTTCTTGCCGTTAATAGAGATGTTGTTGCTCAGAAATGCGTTCCAGAACGGTCCTGCTGTGTCAATGTAGTCATTGTTCTTCTTTGGAAAGTCCTTGACAACGAATGAAGGAAATCCTCTGCCATCAGACTTGCCATTCACTTCGAGGTTCCAGAAGCTTGTCGTGTAGTAGTGATGGTTATCAAAGATAACGCATATTCCTCTAGCCTGCGCGGATTTTGCAATGAGCTCGATCTCATTCAGGAAAGCGGTGGAACTGTAGACGTACGACTCCCAAATGTACGGAACTCTTATCGCATTAAAGCCATTCAGGTCGATGTACTTCATGCTTTCGGTCACGTATGACGACGTGCTGGATTTACCTCCATCTTCATCCCTGAGGAGGGTCTTGTCCATGAAGACCACCCCCTTGAAGTTCTTGACAGGGATGTCTGAACAGTCGGTGACGGCGGAGGCTTTCTGAGATGGCATTACAGACGCCACTAGAATTATCGAAAGTGATACTGCAAGAAGCGTCTGGATCTTTCGTATATTATTTGCAGTTGCCTTCAAGACGAAGCATGAAAAACTTTATCCTTTATAATTTTTCTGTAACGTGCTTCTATTTCAAGCGCGTAGAGCATTAAGAAAAATTAGCTTGCAATTCGTCGGTATCCATCGCGATGATTTCATAACTACTGTGTCGGCAATAGAAATGGACGCGTAATAAAGTGGATAATGTATAAAATGTGCAATTTGCACATTGGTAGCAATGATCATACTATGTCCGCGACATGTCCCAAGCAGAAAACTCTGGATTCATTTCAAGTACGACCTCCTTTCTTCTTTCACATTCTCCATTAACATTTTGGCGAGGATGATCGAGTTCCCAAGTATTTTGGGCTGATCTTTCCATGATTACCACATTATTCTTGGTGTCCTCGGAGAGGGGAAGGTACGAACGCGGTAACCGGGTTGATAATGGAGTTATTGCGATATACAATTGTTCCGGTGAAATAATCTGAACATTCTGACCACAGACAATTTATGTGGTTTGTCTTTGCTTTTAAGAATGACATTGTCAGTACGCAAGAGCACGTTTGACGTGACACGCGTCATTGTTACCGCGAGTTTTATCGTGTGGATCCTCCAAGCTGCAAGAGTTGCAGATGCCCAAGGACAGAATCCGACGACCGTCGGAACTATCCTAGATAACTTCACAGATGCTATCGGTCTGGGCGATTTTCCGCTCGAAGATGCTCTGATAATAGAACAGGAAAATCTGATGGTTCTTTATGGGGGGGCAATTGGGGCAACAGCAGGCTTCGCGGGTGGCTTTCTGAGCAGGATAGCTCTCGAGAGGCACCGCAAGAACCGGAGCAGACAGAACAATCGAGCAATGGTGCGGTTCGAATTAGAACGTCTCACAAATTTCCTGGTGTCTCTGGTAGACGATGGTCATGTTCTCGGGCACCAACCAAATCTAACTAATGTCGCAGAAACGGACACCTCCATGGTACAAAAAATAAGAGAAATGCTGCCGGACGGATCTAGCCTGAATGTAAAATACTTTCATCAGATGCCAGGGGAAGAAAAGATGAGCTCATTCGATGCTGATGAGTTGGAGTTCCTAGAGACGACGTACTTCATGATCAGTCAATTTCGATCACATAATCCGCCTATACCTGGAGCGAATATGTCTTTCAGTATTTCCGATACGAATCTATTGAGGCAGCGCCTAGACGATTCGATAGCGATGTTAAAATAATCATTCGCGATTGATAGCCAGTTTTAGCATCTAAATATGAGGGTTTGCTGGGTCAACTTTGCGAATGTCCATAGCCTGCGACGATCCTAATTCCGGATTGTCTCTACTCTTCGAACTACATCTTTGTGTCAGCGTCTGCAGACTCTTTCTTGTCGATCTTACCAGTGAACTCCCGCATAACGTGAGGACGTACATTTTCATAAATTACAAGTGCATTCCCAGCGGGGTCACGGAAGG
>CAZNOV010000078.1:4274-6770 GCA_964574725.1 uncultured Nitrososphaera sp.
TGAGGACGTACATTTTCATAAATTACAAGTGCATTCCCAGCGGGGTCACGGAAGGTGCTGCACGGACCGGGAGGAATTTCAATTCTGTTCTCTTCTTTCCATCCTTTCGATCTAAGGTCGGCGGCTGCGTTTTCCAGATTATCCACACGATAGATCAGCATAACATCTTTCTCTTGTATATGGTCAGCAAGCAAGACGTATGGTTCCTCATTTCTTGACAGCTTGATAGCCGCCACCCAGACGCCGAAGGCATTTATCTTCCACAGGAGTTTCCCTCCCAGAACGTCTGTGTAGTACCTAACAGAAGCGTCGATGTCCGGCGCAGGGACATACAGAAAATCTAGAGACTCGAACACTGAATATCGCCGCATATCACACTGATATCATTTATATCCTTCTAGTCTAGGCTCGGCTGGCTTTTGATTTCTCGGCGAGTTCAGACAAATCGACAAACGCCCTCCCACGGAATTTGCCAACATTAAAGTATCCATATTGCATCGATTAATGTAATCATGTCTTCACCCCCACCATCGTCGGATTCAGCATTGCCGTCCAAGCGTGAAATTCAGCGTCTTCCTGCCGAAGGTGACATTGTTATCGCGACTGTCAGAGATATCAAGGGTCACGGCGCCTACGTTACGCTGGACGAATACAATGGAGTTCCAAGTTTTCTATCAATAAGGGAGATTGCCACTGGATACGTGCGCAATATCCAGCGCTTTGTGAGACCGAAGCAGAGGGTTGTTCTCAAAGTAATAAAAGTCAACAACGCGAGAGCGGAGGTGGACACGTCACTGAAGCAGATCTCGGGCGAGGAGAAAAAATTAAAGCTTATTGAAGTGAAAAGGAATGAAAAGGCGCTGGGGTTTCTGGACTCGATCAAGTCAAAGGCAAATCTGAGCGAGGCTCAGATGAAGGCAATTCAGGACAGCATTCTCCAAGAGTACGACGATGTCTATGAACTTTTTGAATCAGTAGCAACAAAGGGTGTGGGGGATGTAGGTAGTACGCTCGGCTTTACCGAAGACATTGTCAAGGCTATCGAAGAGGAAAGCAAGAAGATACGGATTCCCCAAAACGAGATAACAGGAATCTTGGAAATCTCCTCCAAGAAACCAGACGGAATTGAAACCATCAAGAATGTCCTTGTTGGTGCTGCAGAAGTGGGCAAGAATAACCCCAGTACGGTAAGCATATCGTATATCGGCGCCCCAAGATATAGAATCACAGTTAAAGCTCCGAATTTCAAGATTGCAGAAAAGGCAATGTCCCATGCAATTGAAAAGATGCAGAAGGGAATAGAAAAGAGTCAAGGTACTTTTGCTTTCACAAGGGCAGAATCAAAGAAAAAGGTCTACTGATCTGAACAGAATGTCTACAGCATTTGTGGTACCATGATTGCTCTTTGATACGAGAGCCATATGAGAACTGATCTCAGAGAACTTTATCAGCAAATGAATGATACCAAACTGCATGGATGCCTATGAATGCATTGCTACAAAGCTTGACGTAAGAGAGTTTTCCTCCCAGAATGTATCTCGTCAAATAAAATCAAGGGTTCTGGAGTCGGCTAGGCTCACAGGCACCGGCCTGAACACCCAGCACTGGAGATTTATCGTAATCGAGGATAAAGAGAACCTTACGAAACTGGCCGACGATAGTACAAGTGGCTCCTGGGTTGCTGAAGCAAATTTCGCAGTTATCGTACTCACGAATCCAAAATACAGATTCCACATCATTGACGCAGGTCGCGTGGTTCAGGACATGTCGCTTGCCGCCTGGAACTACGGCGTAGTATCATGCGTATTCACGGGCATGGAGGAAAAGCAGCTGCGACATGATTTTGCCGTTCCGGCAGGACTGCAGCCTACAATCGTAGTTGGATTTGGATACCCTCGCAAAAGACTATCAGGACGCAAGAAGGATCGCATGCCGTTGGAGAAACTTGTTTATCACGAGAAGTATGGACAGATAGAGGATCGACGGCAGCCCTGATCAGCCAAAGAACTGGTCGGAAACACCGCGAGCCTTATCTTCAAACCTTTAATTCATGCCATAACCATTACGATGCTATGGATATGTCTTCTGTCTGTGGGGTATGTGGCAGGAAAACCCAGGACTATCCCGTCTATTGCTACATGTGCGATGATTACTTTTGTTCGGAGGCATGCCATCTTCAAAAGCATGCCAAGCCATGGCAAAAGTTCTAGAGCCGATCAGCTCAGTCCCTTGGAAATATCCATTTCTTGTTAGATTCTAGCTTCATGAAACCCTTGTTATCAATCGTCCTAGCAAACGGCTGATGTGTGAATTCCTGCCGGCTTGTACGCTATTTCCTCAGCGTGAAATTGCGCGCTAGCCTGCCTCTGGTGAGGAGTATCACCCCTCCCAGCGCTGCTGCAATCACACCAATCGTGGAGAATGGAAATTCAGGCACAACATTCGTACCTGTGATAGCAACATCATGAGTGCTGTGTGTATATGCTGTCTCTTATA
>CAZNOV010000079.1:0-6668 GCA_964574725.1 uncultured Nitrososphaera sp.
TCAAAACGCAGGATTGTTGAGGGCGATGTCGTGGTGATTAGTTATGAGGGTCCAAAGGGCGGGCCGGGTATGCGCGAAATGCTAGCCGTGACGGCTGCGCTTGTAGGTCAGGGATTGGGGGAGAAGGTAGCGATGGTAACTGACGGCCGGTTCTCTGGCGCAACGAGAGGATTCATGGTGGGGCATGTTACACCGGAGGCGATGGTGGGAGGGCCGATTGCAATCGTGAAGGAGGGCGACAAGATTGCCATCGACACGCAAAGGGGCAAGATAGACCTGATGATATCGCGAGAGGAATTGAGGAAGAGGATGAGGAAGTGGAAGCCCATCAAGCCCCACTACAAGAGTGGCGCGCTGGCAAAGTACGCGTCGCTCGTTCAGTCCGCATCAGAAGGCGCAGTCACGCTGCCAGTAAAGATTTAAATGATATCAGCAGCGCCAGATATTTTGCTGGCAGGTACAGGGAAAGATGAAAAGTGATTACTTTTGGCCGCATTCTGGGCCTCAGAGTCTCTGATAGTGTACAGACTGAAAAGCTAGAGAAATCTGAAAATCAATTCGAGCTGTTCAAGAAGCTTTATGCAGCCTACGATAACGTCTTCATCCTAGAATCGCTCGTCGGTCCAAGGGAACTGGCTGAAATGTCTGTCATAGGATTTGATCCCCCTGTCACCGTCACCTGTGATTTCAAAAAGTTCACCGTTAGAGACAGGCACAGGGTTGTGCGGAGTAGCAAGGTGACGGACCCGCTACTGCAGCTGCGTGAACTGATGCCAAAGATAAGCGACGATCGTGGTAGGTACATCGGAGGTGCAGTGGGATATGTCAGCTATGACGCAGTACGTTTCTGGGAGCATCTCCCTGTCGACAAGAAGAAGGATGGCAGCTTTCCACTGTTTGAGTTTGGCGTATACACCGATGGAATACTCTACAACCACAAAGAGAATCAAGCGTACTATTTTTTCCTTGGCAGATCACGTCTACGGGAGCTTGAAAAAAGATTATCGGGAGTAGATGGAAGGCAGGCGCGTCTATCGTATACAATTCCCCGCAGGAACATGAAGAAGGCCAGATTTGTGCGGATGGTGAAGGCGGCAAAAAGGCACGTATACAACGGCGACGTTTTCCAGGTGGTTTTGGCGAAGAGCATGAAATTCAATGTGAGAGGAAGCCTTCTCAGCCTCTACGAAAGCCTGCGAGAGGTCAACCCTTCGCCATACATGTACCTCCTGAAAATGTCGGACAGGTGCATAATAGGTTCGAGCCCCGAGATGCTGGTCCGGGTTACGAAGGACTATGTCGAAACATTTCCGATAGCTGGAACTAGGCCCATTGTGCACGATGAAGAGCAGAACGAAAGGCTCCGGCAGGATTTGCTAAAAGATGAAAAGGAGCTCGCCGAGCACACTATGCTCGTGGACCTGGCAAGGAACGACATAGGGAGAGTCTGCGAATTTGGTAGCGTGCGCGTCAACGAGCTGATGGACGTAAAGCGGTTCAGTCACGTGCAGCATATCGTTACTCATGTCAGCGGACGGCTTCAGAAACATTTCGACTCTTATGATGCCCTAAGAGCAGTATTTCCGGCTGGCACAGTATCGGGGGCCCCCAAAGTTCGTGCGATGGAGGTGATTGACGAACTTGAGCCGACGCTGCGCGGCCCGTATGCTGGCGCGCTTGGATACTTCTCGTTCAACGGATCGTGTGACTTTGCAATTACTATCCGATCGCTATTTGTGAACAAGAAATCTGGATTCATACAGTCAGGGGCGGGAATAGTAATGGACTCTGAACCTGAGAGAGAATGGATGGAAACGGAGCACAAGGCCGATGCCATGCTTGCAGCATTGAAGCAAGGCGCTTCGCGATAGCGTCCCGCTCAATTGCGCCGCTACGTACTACGCATTTCAGCGGTATATCCACGCTTGGCTGGGTCAAAAAAGGATAAACAGTTCGCTGTTGATCAATGAAAACTATCAATCTGGTAGTGTTAGCACATATATCAGTGCGCCAGCACCGTTATAGGTTTATGCTGATTACGATGCGCAATATGGCAACATGATGGTACCATAGTGATGCATGTCACGTAGATATTGCTGCGGGGTCAGTGACTGGTCGGTGGCCTGGCAAAGAGGTTGGCTTCATTTGAATGGTATTCTACTGCAAGCCCAGGATCCTTCTGGCGCCCGGTGAGAATACCGACCACCATGTCGTCCCGCTTGATGAGTCCTTCTGCACGAAGCTTCTTGACGCCGGCTGGAACGGCGCCGGATGCCATTTCGCAGTCGAATCCGTTAAGACCGACTATCGACATGCCATCGCTCATTTCCTTATCGGTTGCCTCCACCACAACTCCATTCGTGAAATCAAGAGCACGAAGAGCTTTTGCTATATTGGCCGGCCTTCCAATCTGAATGGCGGTTGCGTGCGTTTTTGGTCTTATACCCTTTTTGTCCATCTCCTGATAGTAGCGATCCACCATCGCAAGGTCAGGCCTGCCACCATTCCACGTAAGGCGCTTGCTTTCAAACAATCCGTTATAGAGCTCGTAGAAAGTATTCGCCCCTTCGGCATTGACTATGGCCATCCGTGGGATCTTCTTGATCCACCCCCATTCATGCAGCTCCATCAGGCACTTGCCGCAGCTGGATGTGTTTCCCAATGCTCCTCCGGGATAGACTATCCAGTCTGGCGGATTCCAATTAAGGTGTTCGAGTACTCTGTACACGATGGTCTTCTGTCCTTCGAGCCGAAAGGGATTGACCGAATTGACAGTGTAGCCGCCTTTCTCCTTGGCAGTCTTGAGCGAAGCCGCCAAGGCATCGTCAAAATTCCCCTGGACCTGTATGACCTGCGCGCCGAATTGAAAGGCCTGCCCCAGTTTGCCGGGAGCAATCTCGCCTTTTGGGATATAGACGTCGCATTCCATGTTTTCGTTAGCAGCGTACATTGCCGCAGATGCCGAAGTGTTGCCTGTGGAAGCGCAGATGATCTTGCTCACTCCGAGCATTTTTGCGTGCGTTACGGCAGTAGACATGCCATTATCCTTGAAAGATCCGCTCGGATTGTAACCTTCAGGTTGAAGAAGAAACGAATCATGATCCATGTCCGCGTAATCGGCGGCTTTGCTCATCTTGTATGGCTTGGATTGCCTGCCTTCAGAACCATCGAGTGAGACCAGAACCCTCGCACATTCAGCAAAATCTTCAGTGTCGATTCCCGCAAAATTCACCAGGTCGCGGAAGCGCCAGACACCGCTCTCGTCGTAGATGTTACCCCCATGGTTCCTTCGCTGGTAGAATCTCTCGACAAGGTCGCGGTCAGGCTTTTGGCTGTACTTTATGTCAAGTAGCGAGCCGCAAGAGCACCTGTAAATGTCGTTGTTAATTTGGTAAGTTAAACCGCAAGAAGGATTGATGCATTTTTTTATGACCTGCGCACCCATGCAGGTTTGGCGCTCTCGAATGTTATTTAGATGTTTTTCCAGCCAACGTTATCTCTTTGCAGATTTTTCATACATCTTCAGCAGTTGCTGGATCACGCCATCCATGTCATCCTCACGCACTTCCGGCGACACGGCGTGTTTTAGCAGGTTGCTAACGGTTGAAGAAATTTCGGTGCTGACTTCGTCAAAGCTATCGACGTCGCTGTAACCTTGCTGATAAAGTCGTCGCAGTCGCATCGCATACATCTGGGTTTGCTCGTTAATTGTGACGCTGTAGTTGCGATTATTGACTTTGATCTTTTCCTTTATCATTGGGATTTACGCAGAACCAGTCTTTAAAAAACTTGTCTAAATGGAAAAATAGGCATCGCAGTGAGAATGACCGCGGCAAGCTGTATCCGCAAGCGGGTGTGACCGCGGTGACTAACCAATGCAGTACATTACGGGTTTTAGTCCTGTGCCAAGATAGTGCCTAGGTGCCATCATAGTAAGGATGCCATTTGACAAGCAGTGGGTAAAACCACAAGGAGAAAGCGTGGGTCACAGGTTGCTTGACGGTATCAGGCCTCAAGCTCCGCTGAAGCCAAGAATAGAAGAAGCGCAGAAAAAGCTACAGCTGCAGATATCCAAACTTGATTCGATATCAGGAAGGATGCAGGAAAAAGACCAGATCATATTCAAAAGAATAGTCTTGGCAATGCAGAGCCATGACGGCCAACACGCAAAGGTACTTTCCGGAGAGCTTTCGCAGATACGCAAGATGAACAAGATGGTGACCTCGGCAAAGCTAGCACTGGAACAGATACAACTGAGACTTAACACGATTACAGAGCTAGGAGATGTCGTTGTGACGCTAAGTCCTGCTATGTCTGTAATCAAGGGACTTCAAGGTGGCCTTGCAGGAATGATGCCTGAGGCAGACCAATCCTTTGGGCAGATCTCTGAACTGCTGGGCAACATCATTACGGATTCCGGGCAGATACCCAGTGGAGAGATTGGAACATACACAGGAAACAGTGAAGATACTGCGAGAATAATGGAAGAAGCAAGCGTAATTGTAGAGATGAACATGAAGAACAAATTCCCAGACCTTCCGAGCGCGAACGCGCCTGCAAAGAGCCCAGAAGCTACAGGCGCATAGCTTCTTCCCCTTTCTTATTTTTGACTTGAAATTCTGCGTACATTCTTCTTAATCCGGGATATCGTTGAGTAGCTGTAGCCTTTTTCCCTGTACGTCTTTATCATAGCCTTCCAGTTATTGAGTCGCCATCTGGCCTGATCGGGACTCAACAGGTGCGTTTCCCTCTTGATCATGCTTTTCCTTCCTGGCATAAGGTATCCGCCATCCTTGGCAGCTTTGCGATTGTACGCAAATCGCAAACCGAAGAGAAGATCAGTAGGAGGCAATGCGTTCAGATACAGGGTCAGCTCTCGTGCCTGGTCGTCCGCAAGTTTCACTTTGAATGTGAATTCTCTGACGGATGCAGAGGGCACATATATTGTTGTAAGAGCGATATTATTAAGGGTGTTGCTAAACTCGAATTTAGCAACATTTGCCGTAAGGCAGCGGCTTAGATGACCTTCTTCCTCTTGCCTACTCTTTCGAACGCGCCTATGGCCTTATCGAGGTGTGAAAGGTTATGCAATGCAGTCAGCGAAACTCGCAGCCGCGATTGACCTCTCGCGACCGTCGGGAATCTGACCGCCTGAACAAAGACCCCTTCGCTCAGCAACTCCTTAGAAAACTCTAGCGCCAGCTTTTCGCGTCCAATGAGAACGGGAATAATTTGACTGGACGAATTGCCCAGCAGAAAACCCAGTCTCTCGAGTCCTGCCCTTAAGTGAATTATGTTCTTTCGCAGTCTATTCTGCCGGTCTCCCTTTTTTGCCAGCGGAATCGAGGCAATAGCCGCCACGCACAAGTGTGCTGGCAGGGCCGATGTATAGATAAACTGTCTCGAAGTGTTGACGAGCAACTCGCGTACCTTGCTTGTTGCTGCGACATATCCACCAAAACATCCAAGACCCTTGCTCATACTGCTGACATGCACGTCCACATGGGAACGCATCATGGACGGCACGCCTGAGAAGTGCGGTCCAAAGATGAAATCTCCGTGGGCGTCGTCGACGATCGTTATCGCATCGTATTTTCGTGCTACCGAGCATATTTCTTTCAAATTTGACGTATCACCATCCATGCTAAAGATGCCCTCGGTAATTACGATCTTTCTGCCTCCTGCGCGTTGCACGAGTTTTTCCAAATGGGCACCGTCATTATGTTTGAAGACCCTGATCTTTGCTCCACTGAGCCTGCAAGCATCTATGATGCTCGCGTGGTTGAGCTCGTCACTAAATATCGTGGATTCCTTCGACGCGATCGAAGTGACCGCGCCGATGTTGGCGGCGTACCCTGATGGGTACACCAGAGCTGCCTTAGTGCCTCGGTGTTTGGCCAGCATGCCCTCCAATTCCAACATTCTCGGGTGATTACCTGCAATTAGCCGCGAGCTGCATTGAGAGATTTCATCCAGTGATTCAATTGTCTTTTTGGCAATTGTTTTGTTTCTTGACAGACCCAAGTAGTCATTGGAGCAAAGGTGGATGGCCCCTTTCCCGTTTACTCGACAGGTAGCTCCTCCAACTACTACCGTTTGCAGCTGCCTGTGAAGTGCCTGCTTGCGAATATTGCTGAGGCGCTCATTCGCATACCTGTCAAGGCTACTGCGCTTTGAGACCAATGTCTTCTATCATCGCAATGTCCTTGTTTGGCGAATTGCCGCCAGTAGTGAGATACCCCCCGGTGATTATCCCGTTTGCCCCAGCCTTCAGTGCGAACCTTTCCATGTCCTTGAGGTGTACCTCCCTTCCACCCGCTATCTTTAGGATAGTTCTTGGCAGGATGAACCGCCATATGGCGATCGTCCTGATTGCATCAAGCGGGCTCAGCGGCTCATGGCCTGCCAGAGGCGTCCCTTCCCTTGCAATCAGGATATTTATGGGTACCTCATCAGGTTCGAGATCAGCAAGGGCGAAAGCCAATTCGATTCGCTGCCTCATGCTTTCTCCCATACCGATTATGCCTCCTGAGCACAGTTCCAACCCTGCCTCTTTGACAATCCTAGCCGTCTTCACTCTGTCGGAGAAGGTATGGGTATTGCAAATTTGCGGAAAGAAACTTTCCGCAGCTTCAAGGTTGTGGTTGTAGCGCCTTACCCCGAGCTCC
>CAZNOV010000080.1:0-6533 GCA_964574725.1 uncultured Nitrososphaera sp.
CCCTACCAGGTCAGAGCGCGCTGAAGCATCGAGCGGAAGGTATGCATCATCGGTCACGTGAATGTGGAAGCCGTTGTTGCCTGAAAAGTAGATACCGATCCCATCTTGGCTCATTCCAAGGTCCTCCGTCAGAAATCCAAAGAGCTTCTTTACCTCCTGCTTTGATGCTTTCACGCAGTTGCGGCAGGGAATAGAAATAATGCCGGCTTTCTTGCTGCCACACGAGTTACACGAGTATTGTTTGATATCTTCGGTAAGAACAGGCAACCCGCAGTTAGCGCAGCGGTAGTAAGAGTGGGAACTCACGCACTCGAGTTCAAGATCCTTGCCGTCAATGTCGAATATCAAATCGGCCCCCTGCCAACCCTTCTCTTGCATTGGCTGCGTGGGAAAACGATAGTATGCATTTGAGCAATAGACGTCAGATGGGGCCTCCCTGACAAGCAACGCCGCCAACTCTCCCATACTGCCGAAAGATAAGTGCCTTATCCATCCTGGCTGGTCAAAATTTGAGTATCCAAACTCGCGCTGCTCTATCTTTGAAGGTTGTTCAACGTATTTGGTCGATTTGAAATAGTACTCTCGAAAGCTGTTCTTCAGCACAGACAAGCTCTTCTCCTGCGAGCTAGCGGCTATCATTTTCCTGTCGCCTTCTTCCGAACTGGACGGGGTTGACAATGCCGGCACATTCCTCTGTGGCAAAGCACAGGTCTTCGCTTACCAGTTTTTCGCATGAGGGCACGGAATATCTTGTTCTGCTGCCTCTCAGACCAGCCAAGTGTTCGACTTGATACCGGGTGATCTTCTCTTTAAAGTCCGGGGCATTTTGGAAGAGCGCGACAATTTCATCCATCGGTCTGCCAATTGCAAGCATGTACGTGCCGAGCATCACTCTGGCAGAATGAGGAAGGTTTTCGCCTTTGTTCATGACATCAAGGGCGTGTTTTATGCAGGGCGGATATTCACCGGCGGTCAGTGGGCGATACTGATATCTCGGGGCGAGCTCTGTTCTCAGATCGTTGGCCTTGTCCTTGATGACTTCCGGAAGAGCTGGCAGGGTCATCGCCCTTACCTTGTCACATATCAGCACTGAAAGCTCATTCCTGACAAGTCTGACCGTTTCGTCGGCATCCAGGTACACGTACCCTTTCTGAACAAGCCTGTTGATGAGCTTCCATTCCTGTTCATGAAAGTGCGACGACCTGGAGAGATAGTCCGACACGCGCACCTTGAAGAGCCGCGCGTCTTCCGGCGCAAAGTCAATTGATAGGTTAAAGAGATCACCAAATATTTTGGTCACTAGCGAACGATTCTTGTCCTCGCTCTGTTTGCGCAAGTCTTCTATCAAGAATTTCTCCGCGCGTCTGGCCTCTGCCAGCGCGTACTTTTTTAGGACAGGCTCAAACCCAATCGACTTGATTATGATCAAGGAGACAAGAAACGTCATGATCTCAACCTCGTATCTTTCAACGGCATACAAGATGTCACCGGATACTGCGGCCTTCACGCGTTGGACGGCCCTGTCTATGATGTCTTTCATGTCAGGTCTTCCGAGCTCATCCCAGCCAAAGCCCGACTCACGCATGTAATTCCCTGCTTCGCTCAGGAATGGGTACTTGGCCAGATCTGCAGTGCCCATTTTCATAGACGACAACTGACTAGAGCTTGGATCTAACTACAATAAAAATACAATCTGTTCTCCAAACAAGCTATAAAGCATGCGCCTTATTTTAGGCAACCCATGACAAGAATACGGCTCGGATTTCATGTATCCATCGTCGGAGGGATATCTAATTCTGTCGACAACGCAAAAAAGATCGGATGCACCGCTTTTCAGATTTTCAGCAGAACCCCTCGTGGTTGGACGCCAAGGCCTCCGGACGCAATAGAAATAGAGCTGTTCAAGAGCAAGCTCGGTGCGAGCGGAATAGATCGAAATTCGGTAATGGTACATATGCCATACCTTCCGAACCTGTCAGGACCTGATGGCGAAAATTACGCCAAGTCGGTAAATACCTTGGAGGGTGAGATCAGTAGGTGCAGCGACCTGAGTGTACCTTACCTAGTCATCCATTTGGGCAGTCACATGGGGCAAGGTGCGAACGCGGGGATATCCCAGCTGGTAAAGGCAATCCATACGGCGAAGATCAAGGCTGAAAAGGCAAATCATAGGCACGTTACAGTCCTCCTAGAAAATAGCGCCGGCCAGAAGAATTGGGTTGGCAGCACGTTCGAGGAGCTGCGTTTCATAGTCGACAAGCTTGAAGGCAATTTTGATGAATTTGGGGTGTGCCTAGACACATGCCACTTGTTCGCAGCCGGAAACGACTTGCGGACAAAGAAAGGTGTTGAGGCAACGATGGAAAAGTTCGAAGAGGTGGTCGGCCTGAAGACTCTCAAGGCCGTCCATCTTAACGACGCAAAATTTGGATTTAATTCACATGTTGATAGGCACCAACACATAGGACTGGGATACATTGGGAAAGAAGGGATTGCAGCCGTACTCAATCACGAAAACATAACGCAGCTGCCTATCATCATGGAGACCCCTATAGATGAAAACCGGGGCGATGAGAAGAACCTGAAGATTGCCCTTGGCTTGGTTAAGCGGTGAAGGCGGTTGTTATTTTAGCGTATGAGATTCAACCTTGGTCGAGCTTTCATAAAATGTCACAAGGATTCTGTCGCCTACATTGTAGGAACAATCATGAATTTCCTTGGGCTGGCCGTCAGATGTTTCAATCACGCACGTGTCAGATTGTCTTATTGAAACATCGACCTCTTCGGAAACAGTTTTCCTGGAAATGAGGGTGAACAGGGGAAACCCTTGTATCATCTGGATGACCATGAAGGCTCCAAAGAAGGCGAGACCAAAGAGAATTGCCAGCTTTCTTGTCGACATTCTTCCGAACTCTGATGTGTCGTCAGGTTCATAGGACACAAACTAATCTCATTGACTTTTCTAAAATACTTTTAGGAGAATCGAGATGTTTGAGTGCCTATGAAGCTTCGGTCAGTATCTTCGCTGACAGCCTGAATCCACGGCATCTTCGATGGCCTCTTGCTGCTCAAGCCAGTCGTCGAAATACGCCAAGAGCAGGTGTGAAGCCAGCTCTTCTTTTGTGTGATCGACCTTGAGATGGATTGGCAAGTAATCAGGTGCGAAAAAGAGGTTGCAGATGTAGCAGAAAGGATTCCTTTCATACTCCTCTAGCAACATGGCTCACCTACAGAGACAGTAAATATAAAACCTCCTAAAACGTCGTTGAGGTCACCCTGAAAAATGCTCTCCATCTTTCCTAGCCAATTCGTTATGATTTCCGATATATGTGTATGAATATGTCTTGATCAAGACAACTCCCTGCAGCGTACAATCGTTCGGAGTGTCAAAGGTCAAACACAGGGGTGCTTATATCGTTAGGTGCTCGATAACCGTTTTGTCCTTTGAATTGGAGGAAATGAGGTATGTGTCGTGCATCATGGAGAGCAGACAAGCGATAATTGACGAGCTGCGCCGGCTTGGCGTCAATGTGAACCAGATTCTGATTCTTCGTCCAACCGACGAGCAGCTAAAAGCAGTGAGAGACGGTCTGACTAGGCTCAGGAGAGACTAGACCTCTCCAGCAACTCCTGCAATAGTCATTCAGTATCGTAGCTGACCTTCGACATCGCTATCGATTGATTGAATTTGCTCTGTGTAACCGGTGAGGACATTTAAGTTATAAGTAGGTCGAAAAAATTAGTTTACATATGGTCTTTGGTAGGGATGTCCGGCTTGGGAGGATACTGAAGGATGGCAAGATGGTGTGCATTCCCATGGATCACGGTATTAGCAACGGCCCTATCAGAGGACTCGAAGATGTGCACGGCATGATCTACCAATGCGCATCGGCCGGCCTCACCTGCGTCCTTGTTAACAAGGGGATCATCAAGAGCCTTCCGAGACCCCCTGACATCGGCTTGATAGCTCATTTCTCTGGGAGCACTTCGCTTGGCCCTGCCCCAAACAGAAAGATGCTGATGGGAAGCGTCGAGGAGGCACTGAGGTTAGGAGCCGACGCGGTCTCTTTGCACATAAACATTGGCGCAAAAGAGGAGCCTGAAATGCTGCAAAAGCTGGGAATGATATCAGACAAGTGCGACGAATGGAGCGTCCCGCTAGTGGCGATGATGTACCCGCGCGGCGAGAACATCAAGAACCCACACGATCCCGAAATAGTGGCTCACGCCGCCAGGATTGGGGCGGAGGCAGGCGCAGACATTGTCAAGGCAGTGTACACAGGCGATCCTGATTCATTCAAGAAGGTCGTCAAGAGCTGTCCTGTGCCCATAGTCATAGCTGGGGGACCAAAGGCAAACACGGACAGGGACATACTGGAAATGTGCGCCGGGGCGATGTCGGCTGGAGCCAAGGGTGTCACTTTCGGGCGGAACATTTTCCAGCACAAGAATCCGCCGGCCATGGTTCGTGCCCTTCATGCCATAATAATTCAAGGCAGTACAGTGAAAGAGGCTCTGAAGGATCTTGGATGATCTCCAGACAAAAACCAAAGAGCTGATTGTCAGACCAACTGCGTCGAAATCCTCCATGGCAGCCTTTATCGCGAAGTTGCGGGAAAAGGGAGTGTCTACGCTCAATGCCGATCCCAAGACTGTGCCGAGCAAGAACTTTAGGACTTTGCACGAGTCTGAACAGGCCGACATGGTGATCTGCAAGACTCTTGACCAGCTGAAGTCTCTCAGGTCATCGGGCAGGACCCTCGGATATTTCAAGAAAGTATTGAGCAACGCTGACGTGGACGAGATTGAACGTGCCTCCCATGCTGGCGCGGCATTCGTGATAGTGGATGCTTCAGACTGGAAGATAATTCCTCTTGAAAATATCATCGCCAAGCTGCACAAATCCAAGACCAAGGTCTTTACAACTGCAAAGAGCTCCGGTGAAGTTTCGACGATGTTCTCGGTGCTCGAACTAGGTGTGGACGGGGTGATTCTCTCGACCGACAGCGAGGATGAAGTAGAAAAGGCCAGGCAGCAGCTCTTGAGCACCAAATTTCCCATCAAAGTGGCCAAGGTGCTTGAGGTAAAGGATGTCGGTACCGGCGAGCGTGTATGCGTCGACACCGCCTCAATGATGGGAATGGGAGAGGGAATGCTTGTCGGTAGCAGGGCCAACTTCATGCTGCTGGTCCACAACGAGTCTGTCGGGTCTTCATTTACCTCGCCGCGACCATTCAGGGTCAATGCAGGCGCGGTGTATTGCTATACCATAGCCCCCGATGGCAAGACACGGTATCTGTCAGAGATCGAGTCAGGCAGTGAGGTTTGGATCGTGGACAGGAATGGACTTGCAAGGCGCAGCGTTGTTGGCAGATCCAAGATTGAAACCCGTCCATTGAGGCTGCTCAGGGCGGAGATCGAAGGCCAGACGGGGACGGTAATCCTACAGAATGCAGAAACTATCAGGTTGATTGGACGTGATGGCAAGCTCGTTTCAGTGACTGACATAAAGGTGGGCGATGAGATACTGGGCTACGCAAAGCCGGCAACCGGGCGTCACTTTGGAATGGAAGTCGACGAGTATATCGTCGAAAAGTAGAACCAAATAAACTTTCTTTATCGGCTGGTTCATTAGTTTAGAGTATCCCGAATATTGACGAAATTAACGAGCAAGCCTGAATATCATGCTTGCCCGCCAGCTCCTTGCAGACCAGATTTTTCTCGGGAACTGCAGCGAAGTGCTTCAAAAGCTGCCGGGGAATTCAGTACAGCTGACCATAACCTCGCCCCCTTACCGAAATGCAATCGACTATAGCATGCACGCGTCCGGCAGCGGAGGATATTACAGAGGAAAGCTAAAGCTCGATACCAATGACTACCTCGAAGACATGGCTGACATCTTTGGCGACAAGGTCTATCGAGTTACAAAAGAGGGCGGGTACTGCTGCATCGTCATTGCAAACGAAGTCGTAAACGGAACCATCATTCCTCTACCGCACATGCTTCTGTCGCGGCTGGTCGAGCCGTTTGGCAAGTGGCAGCTGCACGAAGAAATTATCTGGCACAAGGTTACAGGCGGCACGAACAGGTACGGTTCTTTTGTAATCAACCCTTATCCGAAGTATTATCGGGCAAATATAATGCACGAATTCATACTGATACTCCGCAAAGGAGACGTGAATACGGGGAGAACTCAGCGCATTGAGTCGCTTCCTGCGACTCACGAGGAATGGACAAAAGAGATTGCAAATTCTGTGTGGCACATCGCACCCGTGCCCCCGGGTTACATTGACCACCCGTGTCCATTTCCGGAGGAAGTTCCTTACAGGCTCATGAAACTTTATTCTTACGAGAACGACATAGTCCTTGACCCGTTCAATGGCAGCGGACAGACCACCAAAGTCGCACACCATTTTGGGCGCAGATATTTTGGGATTGACATCGTAAAGGAGTACGTGGAGTTGGCAAGAATGCGAGTTGCCCGCGAGCCCCTGCACATTCGACACGAGGCACTTATAGCCAACTGGAAAAAG
>CAZNOV010000081.1:0-6398 GCA_964574725.1 uncultured Nitrososphaera sp.
AGCTCTTCCTCAATTCCAAGTTCGCTTGCATATGGAATCAATATATTCTTACGCGCCTTCATCCAGTCCGCTCTGATACCAAGCTGCGTAGAGTGTTCAAGGAGTCGGCGTTCCAGCGCAACTCCGGCCTTGTGCCGCAGCTGAATTATCGCGCTATGTATATCAACCCCTCCATAGACGGCATTGCCTGTCACAAAGATTCTTGCTCCAGCGTCGTAGACCTGCTGAAGAGTGGTCGCGTCGATCCCGCCGTCTGCTTCGATATAGCCCTTGAAACCATGTTCCCTCAGCCTCTTGTTCACCGCCACCATCTTGGGGAGCACTTCAGGAAGGAATTTCTGACCTGCAAATCCGGGGTTGACCGACATTACTATGATTACGTCAAGATCGTGAAGGCATGAATACAGCCACTTTGGCACCTCTGTGGCAGGGTTTATCGCTATGCCAGGGCTTATGCCATTTGCAATCAGCTTACCCTGAATTTCTCTGAATTCGTCTGCGGTGCAGGCTTCTGCGTGGACAGTGACTATGTCACACCTGGCATCGATGTAATCCTGCACCTGTTCCAGCGGCTTTTCGATCATCAGATGCGCGTCAAAAGGCAGACTGGTAAGTCGTCTCAGCTTTTTTATCGTATCGGCGAAGAAGGTGATGTTCGGAACGAACCTCCCATCCATAACATCGAGATGTATCATGTCCACGCCTTCGCGCTCGACCTTCCTTATCTTGTCCTCGTAATTCTCGCGCTCGCCTGCGATAATGGAGGGCGCTATTAGGCACTCGCTCTCCAACTCCTCCAGCAGTATAGGCGTATGCTTGCGGGGAGGAGCCTTTCCGTGCCATTGCGGGCTGTTTGCCATGTGACGTATTCCGTTTCCCTTGACGGTATTGGCGATTATCATGACCGGCTTGTCGTGAACTTGGGCAGCTTTGTTGAGGGCGTCCACGATCTGCTCGACTCTGTGACCGTCCACTTCAAAGACCTGCCAGTTAAATGCAGCCCACTTGTCCTTGGTGGGTTCCAGTGGCATGATGTCTTCTGTGAATCCGTCCTGCTGGATCCTGTTGCGATCAAGTATCGCGACAATGTTGTCGAGCTTGAATTTGCCCGCAGTCATTGACGCCTCCCAGATCTGGCCCTCGTTGGATTCCCCGTCTCCGATGAGCACATAAACCCGGTTTTCTTTGTCGTCCAGCTTGCTTGCAAGCGCAATCCCTATTCCGACAGATAGACCGATGCCTTCGGAGCCCCCAGAGTACTCGACGCCGGGAACACTGTGTTCCTTCTGGCGATCAGAATGCCTCACCGGGTGACCCTGAAGCCTTGATCCGAGCTTGCGAAGCGTCCTGAGCTCTTCGGGAGGAAAGTATCCTGCCATGGCGAGGGTTGAGTAAAAGCCGGGCGCGGAATGCGCCTTTGAATTGACAAAGTAATCGCGCTCCTCCCAGGACGGCTTTGAAGGGTCGTGTTTCATTTTCCTGAAATACAAAGTCCCCATTATCTCGGCCGCAGAGAACGAAGCGCCTGGATGGCCAGAGCCGGCCTCGGCGATGCCCTGAATTGCCCACATCCGAACGTCGCGAATTTTTCTCTTGAGATCGAGGTAGCGCATGTTAAAGCCCATCTTACTGTCTTCCTTAGGTAGCGACATCAAAAAGCTCTCTCCAGCAAAATAAAAAGCTAGCTCTGTAGAACTGTAACACAACCGCGATCTCTCAAGTACGCGCCATGCCACTCCCAGACAACAGCGCGAAACAGCGCTCCCAAGATTTAATAGGTTGGCACGAGAAATGTACAGGTGTCGTCGATATCGTCGCTCTTTAAGCGACCCCTTCTGATATACGATGACAAGTGCTATTCTTGTACGAAAGTCGCGAGTCTTGCACGCGTGCTTTCGCGTGGATGGATTAGGATTGCAGGGCACTACTACTCGGCGGAAGCCGACGAAGCAAAGAGAATGATATTTCCTCCAGGATACGACTCGACGAAAATGTTCTGGCTAATCAACAGGACTGGTGCCCACGGAGCCCGCTCGGGTTTGCCACAGGTCGCGAAGGAAATTGTCATAGGAATTTTTCAAGGCCCATCGATCGGCTCATCAGAACGATACCAGAAGGTATGCGAATACAGCGGTGGTAGCATGTCATGCTACACGCCGGCAAACGTCCTCAAGAGATTTGTTCGTCTGCTCAGCAGCAGCGCGATATTTCCTTTTGGTCAGGACTAGCTTCCACGACGCCGAGCCGTGTTTCAAGGGACCGCAGAGGGCCAGGGATCCATCTAAACTTAAAATAAAGTTGGTTCCTTGTCACTACATCATGGTTCACGTCAGCGTGGAAAAGGCAAAAATAGACCAGAAGCAGACCTCTCTTCTTGTTATCGGAGTCTTTGAAGGTGAGCTGGACGTTCCCCAATCAAAGGAACTTGACCCCGCAGTCTTTGCCTCCATAAGGGAGACTCTAGAGAACAGGGAATTCCGGGGCACTTTTGGGTCAAGCAGCATTGTCCACACCCTTGACAAAGGGCCAATGAAAAAGATAATGCTGCTTGGACTGGGCAAACGCGAAAAATTCACCGATGAAGCAGCCCGGATTTCAGCAGGCAAGGCAGCGCTGAAGGCAAAAGAGCTCGGTGCAAAGGAATTTTCAATGCTTCAATTTTCGAATCTTGATGAAGGCCTCATCGAGGCAATGACTGAAGGCGCCGTGCTTGCGCTTTATTCGTTTGACAAGTACAAGGCGCCGGACACCACCCAGGATCCGCCTGCAAAGGTGGAGGAGCTTGCCATCCTGATAAATTCGGACTCGCTGAAATTCCAGGCGGTCGCAGAGAGGGCGAATGTGGTGGCAGAGGCAGTTAACTTTGGACGTGACATCTGCAACCTTCCTCCGAACGACTGCTCTCCCGCCCAGCTCGCGGCCATTGCGACATCGCTTGCGCATGATAACGGGATGAAGGTCAGGGTAATCGACAGGTATGAGCTCGAAAACATGGGAATGGGAGGGATAGTGGCAGTGGGTAAGGGAAGCAATAGCCCGCCCAAGCTGATAATCCTGGAATACGTCGGAGCTCAGGGAGACCTTCAACAGCAGAAACCATATCTTCTAGTTGGCAAGGCGGTGACCTTTGACACTGGCGGCATTTCGATAAAGCCGGGTGAAAAAATGGATGAAATGAAGTTTGACAAATGTGGCGGCTGTGTGGTGCTTTCCGTCATGCGAGCTGCCGCTTCGATGAAACTTTCGGTAAACATCGTCGGTATTATTCCATCTGTTGAAAACATGCCGTCGTCCACTTCCTACAGGCCCGGCGACATCATCAAGATGTACAAAGGCAAGACGGTCGAAGTGCAGAACACCGATGCGGAAGGGCGCATGATACTTGCGGACGCCCTGGCGTATGGCACGTCGAAGTACAGCCCCAAGGCTGTGATAGATCTTGCCACGCTGACCGGCGCCGCAATTGTGGCTCTCGGCGCAAACGTGGCAGCCATCGTCGGGACAAACAAGCAGCTTGTGGACAGGCTCCGAAAATTTGCAGACAAGACTGGGGAAAAAATGTGGGAACTCCCGCTGTACGACGAATTCCATGACCAGATCAAAAGCACGTACGCGGATATGCGCAACATCGGCGGCAAGCCTGGCGGAGCTATCACGGCCGCCGCGTTTCTGTCGAATTTTGTCGGCGCCTTTCCTTGGGTGCATATCGACATAGCGGGAACAGCATGGACGCAGGAAGGCACCTATGAGCGGAGTTACAACCCCAAAGGGGCGACGGGATTCGGCGTAAGGACACTTGTAAAACTTCTCATGGAGGACGAAAAGCCGCAGCAGCCGTGATGGAAATTTGCACTTCTTCCTCCTGGGCGATCTTGTTGAAGCTCTTGAAGAGCACGGATACAGCTGCAGGATAGGAAGCATGGAGCTCGACGTGCACCCGGTCAGGAGGCCGTACTTTGAGCGCTGGCTTTCTAATTCTGATGGGTTCATCAAGATGCTCAGCGGCAACGTCGATCATGTGGGAATAGAGGACGTGGTGCGCATGGGTCCTTTTTACAACATCTACTGCATCGTGGAAAACGACTTTATCATCGACGCGGATGAAAATGCTCACAAGCTGCTGGACGCAGGGCCCTATTACAAGCTGTTCAATGGAAAAGTGGAAAGCATGGGGTGGAGCGGCGGACTCGTGTCCGAGATCCTGGCAAAGGACGCCACACTCTCTGAAGAGTTTTCCAAGTCCATCATGAAAGAAGAAGTGAAAAGGATAATGCTAAAGGCTTCCAATTACTGCTGCGTCATTGAAACTAGGGCGTGGGAGCCTGCAGGCGTGGCCTCGGCCTTCAGCGTAATGGACCGGATTGCATTCAATGTCAGGCGGCTGATAAAGTCTGTACACCTTGGAGAAAACGCCGGAGCGTGAAAGGTGCCAGCACTGCTGCTTCCCGACCGCTCACGCAGGTCAGTAACACAGCAGCGACGACAGGTTTGACTTCCGGGTTCGGAATGGGACCGGGTCGCACCCTGCCGCTATGACCGGCTCATCCTCTCATCTGCTTCCGGGGGCTAATTTAACCTTGCTACTTTGTACTTCGCATAAGCTCGATGAACTACCGAGAAGTAATGAAGACAAGTGCTGCATGAGATCAATTGTTCTTAGCTTGAACGGTATTATTGGTTTCTTGAACATCAAACCCGTCATGTACAAAGTGTTTGGTCTTATTATTGCAGGAATATTCCTGGCCGCCTCGGGTCTCTATCTTCTCAGCACCGTAGGGTTCCCCATACTGATATTTCCGAACGTCAACTGGGCGAGCGTCGGATTTGTACTGATTGTTGGAAGCGCCGCCTCATTCGGCACGGCATTTGTTGCGTCCCGATGGCGCTGAGGCCCATAGGGCACCACATTGGATAATCCTGAACTCAAATCCGGAATGCGTGAAACAAACGTCGGCAGAAATCTTGTACGCATGTTGGGCTACAGGCGGTATCTATATAGCGTGATCGATGTAAAAAATATACGTAAATGGGCAATTCTGAGGCAGAAAATACACACCGCGTGGCGGTGCTCGACGAAGAGCTATGCCAGCCTAGAAAATGCGGCCTGGAATGCATAGTCTACTGCCCAGTGAACAAGACCGGAGGCGAGTGCATCATCCAGCGCCCGGAAGACGGCAAGGCGCTCATCTCTGAAGATCTTTGCACCGGCTGTGGCATCTGCATCAAAAAATGCCCCTTTGACGCCATTGTGATTGTAAATTTGGCCAAAGAGCTGGCCGAGGATAAAATTCATCAATACGGAATCAATTCATTCAGGTTTTACCGGCTCCCCACTCTAAAGAAGGGATCCGTGGTCGGCCTCGTCGGGCGAAACGGCATCGGCAAGTCTACCGTCGTCAACATCCTGTCGGGCAACATGAAGCCCAACCTCGGCAGGTACGGCGAGGATGAAGTTCCTTTGGATGAGGTGCTGAAATCCTTCCAGGGCACGGAACTAAAGTCGCACTTTGAGAAAATCGCAGCCGGAACGATGCGTGCGAGCATAAAGCCGCAACTAGTGTATCTTATTCCAAAGGCATTCAAGGGTACGGCAAAAGAGCTGCTGACAAAATACGACGAGCGCAAGGTGGCTAGGACACTTGTGGACAAGCTTGGACTTGAAGCCGTACTTGATCGCGATGTCAGCCAGCTGAGCGGCGGCGAACTGCAGAGGTTGGCGGTGGCTGTCGCTGCCGCAAAAGACGCCGAGTATTACTTCTTCGACGAACCCTCATCATACAATGATGTATACCAGAGGCTCGCAGTGGCAAAGGTCATGCGCGACCTTGCGCAGGAAGGCAAGAGCGTGATGGTAGTGGAACACGACCTGACCCTTCTTGACTACCTCTCTGACTATGTCCACCTCATTTACGGGGAACCGGGTGCGTACGGCATTGTGTCCGGACTCCAGAGCACAAAGGTCGGGATCAACAATTTTCTTGAAGGGTTCCTGCCGCTGGAAAACGTGCGATTCCGGGATAAGGCATTCAAATTCGACGTGGCATCACCAACCGACGATGTCATCCTGGACGTCCCGGCAGCAGGCTACTCCGAGCTGACAAAGTCGTTCCCCTCGTTCAAGCTCAGGGTAGCGGCAGGGAAGGTCAGAAAAGGGGAGATAGTCGGAATCGTAGGTGCAAACGCACTGGGCAAAACGACGTTCATGCGAATGCTGGCCGGAGTGGACAAACCGGACTCTGGCACTATCGATGTGAGTGCAAAAATATCTTACAAGCCCCAGTATCTCACCCAGGAATACGAAGGTGATGTACGCTCGCTCATGTATGCCGCATACGACAATCCCGTCGAAGGTTCAGTGGTCGAGGAACAAATCATCATTCCAATGGGCATCAAGAAGC
>CAZNOV010000082.1:0-6352 GCA_964574725.1 uncultured Nitrososphaera sp.
TCTAATATCATCTAGTATGTAATTCCGGAGTTTAATTCATTAATCAAGAGAGCACATACAGAGACTCACTCCTCAGTACATATGCTTCCGCCGGCCGCAACCGATGACTAGAAAAATCCGTATCTGGAGGATCGAAGGTCGGACAACAGCGTGAAATGGATGGTTTCGCCGACTACTTTTTCGCTTGCCTTCCCGTTAAGCCAATTCACGAACTTTTGGTCAAAAGAATCGCCTTTGACCTTCATTATTTCGCTTCCCGGCAGCTGCGCAAGTTTTCTTGCAGCAGACCAGCTAATGGAGGTCGGGAAAAAGTCCATCCAAAGGCATGTTCAGGCGGTCCGAGTGTGAGCTCGGATTCCTCGGCATGTATCATGGCCAGGACGTTGGATATCAGATTCTGCAGGATGTTGGGGTTGGCCTCTGTCGTTGCTGCCTGCATTCCAATTCTCTCTGTGTCATACGGGTGCAATGAGGAAAGTTATGGGTGCATGCTATTTCTGCTCTTCTATCATCTCTGAAAGGTCTATTCCAAAGAATGTCTTCAGGATTCCCACGTACGTCCGGACGGGTGGAGGAACTTGGTCCTCACACGCGACACCCATATGCCACGCGTTTATCCAAATGACCATGCTTTGCAGGATGTTTACAAAACGACGGTACTCTCCGGGCACCGCGTTAAGAGCGTCAATGTATCTTTCCGCCAAAAGCCAGGAGGCCGTAAAGTCTATGCAGTCCGTCCCGTAGACGGCCCTTATCTGTTGCCTTATGGACCGGGCTCTCCTGAAAGGCTTCTTGCAGATGAAAAAGGGGAATTCAACCTTGTCCGGGAGTGTCATCGGGAGTGGAGCCCAAATTGTTATGACCCTGGTACCATCATTCAATTCCTTCTTGAATTTCTTGGTCATCACGTCGACGACTTCAGGCTCTGCGAACCAGAATAGCAGAACAGTCGCGTCGGAAATGCCGGCGTCCCGAATGTCGGCATTGACAATGCTGGCTTTCTTCATGCCTTCAAGGTTTTTCTTAGCCTTCTCCTCTGCTACTGCGTCGAGCTCTATTCCAACTGCCCTCTTGACTCCAAACTCCTCCAGTGCAATCCTGACGGCGGCGCCGTCGCCGCACCCCAAATGATAAAAGACATCGCGCTTGCCTATTCTAGCAAATTTGAAGATATTTCTTATGACGCTATCCGAAAGCGATATTTGGTCTCCGCTTACAGTGGATTGCGGCAGGGAAGCGAGCAGTTCATCAAGTTTCAAGAGTAATTCGTTTGACTCCAGCGCGATATTAAAAGTTCCACTCACGTGCACGAGATATCTTGAGCGCTAGTTATTTTACCCGGACCCTACATCAAATTGCACAGGAATGACGGTACATGCGGAAATAAGCATCATTCCGATTGCGAAGAGCCATGATACTGGAATGAGCAAGGAGGTGGCCGCGGCGTTTGATGCCATCCGCAAAGTTCCGGGCGTCAGGGCAACGTTAACTGCGCTGGGGACACAGATCGAGGCAAGCAGGCTAGATGACATTCTGAAGGCCGTAAAGACGGCACATGACGCAGCGAGGTCTGCAGGCGCCGACCGCGTCATTTCAACCATAAGGATCGACGAGCGCCACGACAAGAACCAGACGCTGCAGGATAAGGTTCAGTCTGTTGAGCAAAAGCTGAAAGACAATAAATGATGGATCAGGATTGCCTTGGCGCTCGAAACGACCCCATTACTGCATGTGATGATTTCACTTGCCATTCTCCTCTTCGCGGCCAAGCTCATGGCAGAGCTATTTCACAGGTTAAGATTGCCTGTGGTTCTCGGCGAGCTCTTGGCTGGAATCATCGTGGGCCCGTTTGCCCTCGGAGGGCTCGCACTGTTCAACGGGGAGCCACTCGTAATTCTTGATGAAACCGTGAGGCAAATAGGTGAGATAGCGGCGGTTGTCATTCTGTTTGTAGCCGGCCTCCATATCACTCCAAGAGAATTCCTCCGGGGAAGCGCCGCGTCTTTCGTGGTGGGCTCGATCGGAGTCATTCTTCCCTTCTTTGTAGGCTACTATGTTTTTACGTCTTTTGGGCTGGAAGCCCTGCAATCGATGCTGATCGCGACGGCTCTGACGGCCACCAGCATAGCCATATCGATCACTGTACTGACCGAACTCGGCAAAATGCACTCGCAGGAAGCGCGGCTCATCCTGGGCGCTGCAATAGTTGATGACATCCTAGCCATAGCCGCGCTTTCGGTGGTGACTACCATGGTTCAAAGCGGAAACACAACTCCTGACATAGCGGAAATCGTCCTGCTAATCCTCTACATACTTGGGGTATTCGCTGCCCTTTTGGTAGGAGCAGTTTTCATTGTGCCTAGAATACTGCATGTTGAGAGGTTGTGGAAATCTAAGGGGAGCGTGGAAGGACTTGCAACGGCAGCATTCTTTGCTGCGGCAGGAGTGGCTGCATTCGTTGGCCTGTCGCCTATCGTGGGTTCATTCGCAGTTGGCATGGCAGTCGCAAGCTCGCGGGTGATCAAGCAGATTGAAGGCTATGTGGAGAAACTCGAAATAATTTTTGCGCCGCTCTTCTTCGCCATAATAGGAGCACAGGTCGATTTGCGGGGAACAAACATTGATGTACTGTTCCTTGCAGGTGTGGCAATAGCCGTTGCCGTGGCGACAAAGCTCGCAGGATGCGGCCTTCCTGCGATGATATTCCTCAAGGACGGGAGGAAGGCTGCCAAGGTTGGAATAGGCATGATATCAAGAGGCGAGGTCGGTCTCATAGTTGCGGGCGTTGGCGCAACTGCGGGAGTGCTTTCCTCGAACATTTACACCACTCTGATCATCATGATAGCAGCAACCACCATGATCACCCCGATCTGGCTCAAGCTGGCTTACAGAAAGGATCCGCCAGAGCCCGTGCCTGCAGTACAAACCTAGCCCGCAAAAAAACTCTCTTAGTCATACTTCAACGTAGACAGTATCGTTTTCCACTATAACGTTGTACTTGCCGAGATCCTTCAGCTTCTGCGGGAACCAGAGCATGGTGCCGGTAGTTATATCCCACTTCGAACCATGCCAAGGGCATGTCAGCTCCTTCCCATTCAGCTCGCCCTCATGGAGGTCTGCTCCGGCATGCGTGCATGTGTTACCTGTCGCGTAATAGGTTCCTCCCACGTTTGCAACGAGAATTTCCTTGCCCGCTGCCGTCACGTGAGTCATGTTACCCTCGCCAATTTCAGATGTCTTGCCGACCATTATCCTGGCCATAGCATATGCACAATATCCTAGGATATTTTAGTTTCCCTTTGCCCGGGAAAATCCTATTGCAATTGTTTGCAGGTTTGTGTAGATGGAATATAAGATGCAGAGTTTGTAGGGTTAGCGATGCTTCGGGCCGGACTGATAATAGCGTTAGCATCGGCGGGTACTTTTGCCGGCATCCTCGACACAATGACTGCTCTAATAGCAGAATACGGCTATCCGGCAGTTTTCGCGGCGGCGTTTCTCGAGACGATCTTTCCGCCGATCCCTAGCGAGGTGATATTCCCTCTAGTCGGGTTCATCGCCTATAGCAAGAATCTTGGGCTGGAGAATGCAGTGGGCATGGCTGCTGTTGGCTCACTCGGGTCGACATCCGGAGCGATTCTGATCTATGCTATCTCCAGGAAGTTGGGACGTGCGGCCATTATTCGATTCGGCAGGCGCGTAAGGATAGGCGAACGGGAGCTCGAGAAGGCAGAGCGATGGTTTGACAAGTACGGCCCTGTGGCCGTGTTTACCGGCAGGATGGTTCCCGGCGTACGGGAAATAATTTCTATCCCCGCCGGAATTAGTGAAATGGGATTTCTGAAATTCGTGATTTACACTTTTGCCGGTTCGCTTGTCTGGTCGGTTGCCCTCACGCTGACCGGATATTACCTCGGCGAGGCATGGAACATGTTCTCCGGGCCGGCTTCGTCAGCATTTTCCATTGTAGGCATAGTAATCGTTGCTGCTGTCCTCGCCGTTATCGGAATATGGTTTGTCAGGCGCAGGAGCAAAGCCCCGGCAAAAGAAAGGCAGTAGATCACGCCGCGCCCATCAGCAGGCAGAGGAGGGCCTTTTGCACGTGCATTCTGTTCTCTGCTTCGCACCAGACAACAGATCTGCTGCCGTCAATAACTTCTGCCGTCACTTCCTGGCCTCGCTTTGCCGGAAGGCAGTGCATGAAGATTGCATCTTTCTTCGCGAGCTTCATCGTCTCTAACGTAACCTGATATCTTGGCAGGAACGCCGCTTCCCTTGTAGCTCGCTCCTCTTCCTTCCCTATTGAGATGAAGGTATCAGTTGCCACCACGTCGGCACCCCTTGCGGCAGTGACAGGGTTGTCCGTTACCCCGATCTTGACGCCAGTCTTGATGCCGTCAGACCTTGCAATCGCAAGCACTTCCTCGAGCGGCTCGAAGCCTCTGGGACAGGCGACGGTCATGCTGATGCCGGTCTTTGCGCAGCCGATCATAAGGTCGTTGCACACGTTATCACCGTCTCCAAGCCAGGCGAGCTTCAGACCCTTGGTTCTTTTCTTGTGCTCCTGAATCGTCATCAGGTCAGCGAGGATCTGACAGGGATGAAAGGAATCAGAGAGGCCGTTGATAACGGGGACCGAAGCGTGCGCAGCCAGAGTCTGGATGTCCGTATGGTCGTATACCCTGGCCATGATACAGTCGAAGTAAAGTGACAGCGTCTTTGCAGTATCCTCTATCGTCTCGCCCCGTGACAGCTGAATGTCGTCTGTGCTCAGGTAAACCGCGCTGCCCCCCAGCTGGTACATGCCCACCTCAAAACTTGCCCTGGTTCGCGTGGATGGCTTTTGGAATATCATGCCCAGAGTCTTGCCGCGCAGCGGCTGGCGATCTTTGCCGCTCTTGTGTTCTTTCTTTAGCCTGCTTGCGAGCCTCAGTATCAGGTAAATCTCGTCGCTGCTGAGATCGGAAATGCTCAGTATGTCCTTGTTACTTAAGGAGGTCTTCGATGTCTTCATCTGTTAGATATACAATCTTGTCTTCTTGGGTGTCTTTATCTTCTTTGCGCTTTTTCTTCTCTTCTTTTTCCTTCTCGATCTTTTTCATTTCCTCTTCTTCCGCTCGGGCCTTTTCCTCCTCTTCCTTTTTGCGCTGTTCGGCGGCCCGGCGCTTCTCAGCCTCTTCTTTCTTGCGTTCCTCCTCGCTCTTTTTCTTGAACAAACCTCCAAACCTGCCCTTCTTTTCCTTTGGCTCTTCAACGGGCTCCTGCTCGACCGGCGGTCTGGCCGGAACTTCCTTTGGTTTCGCAGCGGGTTCCGGAATCAACCTTTTGCTTGGTTCCGGCGGCGGGGCAGGCGGGGACTCGGGCTTTTCCTGGAACTTCTGAAGGGGCTCCGGCTCCGAAGTGACTGGTTTGTGAACAGGCTCCCGCGCCGTTTGCTCTACCCTTTCATCCATTTTCGCGGCTACGGTGGCTCCTGCCGCAGCAGGAGGTTCTGCTGGCGGCTGTACTACTTTAGCCACCGGCTTGCCTACCTCGGCGCGTTCTGCCTCAGCTTCCTCGGCAACGACATGAGGGGTTGACCTCGGCATCAGCATCAGATCTTCTACCTTCACCTCGGCCGCGCTGCCAAAAAGCGACTCGATGAACTTGTCTGGCTCGAATGGTATGATGTCGTCGTATCCCTGCCCGATGCCCACATACACTATGGGCCTTGAAGTGATGTGAGCGATCGAAATTGCGGCTCCGCCTTTGGCGTCTGCGTCAATCTTGGTAAGTATCGCCCCGTCAAAGTTGGTGTACTCGAAAAACTCCCGTGCTTGGTTAATTGTGTCATTGCCGGCGAGCGCGTCTCCTATGAACAGCTTGGCATCGGGCCTGACCACCCTGACAATCTTGCCCATCTCGTCCATCAGGTTTTTTGAAGTCTGCATCCTCCCGGCAGTGTCCACCAGCACTACGTCGATGTAGTTCTTCCTTGCATGCTCGACCGCATCGCGGCCCACGGCAGAAGGGTCCGCTCCGTACCTCTGAGCTATTACCTTCAGTGACAGCCTGTTTGCATGCTGCGAAAGCTGCTCTATGGCGCCTGCCCTGTGGGTATCTCCTGCGGCAATCACAACAGTAAAGCCGCTCTTTCTCAACAGGTTTGCAACCTTTGCTACGGTAGTCGTCTTGCCTGTCCCATTGATCCCGAGAAATACGATTACAAACGGACCTGATTTTGACGCCTTTTTGGCCCTTATCTTTTCGGTGATGTCAAGCCTGCCGGCATTGGCAAATACCTCGGCAACTGAATTCTGGAGTCTGGACTCGATGATCTTGCCCGCGTCCTCTCCCTTTTCGAGCCTTAGGC
>CAZNOV010000083.1:0-6308 GCA_964574725.1 uncultured Nitrososphaera sp.
TTTCAGTATCCTGTCCTGATAAGTGTCATAGAGCTTCATAGCAAACTCTTTTGCCTTGTCATGCAGGTCAGGTCTGCCAACTCCATTGACAAATATGGTATCTCCCGCAAAGAGATAATTCTTCTTTCCCGCTTCTGAATCTACCTTTAGGAGAAAGGACATGCTTCCCAAGGTGTGACCGGGGGTGTGGATAGCCACAAGCGAGGCGCCATCACCGACAGGTATCTTGTCTTCATCTCCAATCCTGTTGACCGCTATTCCGAAATTCTCAGCTGGTTCGTATCCTTCATCTGCGCCAATGTATGGCCTGGCCCCCGTTTTCTTTGCAAGCATTGAAAGACCAGAGACATGATCCGCATGCATGTGCGTATCAATCACATTCTTTATCTTGAGACCATGTTCCCCAGCTAGCTTCAAAATCGAGTTATCCAAGTCGCACGTGCAGTCGATAACCGTTGCAGCTCTGCCCGAAGAAATAACATAAGACATGCAGCCTTTTGACACGCGCCTTAACTGCCAAATTCTAAGCAGTTTTGGTTGAGCTGCGGTCCTGTTCACTGGCACTTCAGCGATGTCATATACTTGGTTCCAAGCCGCCATTCCGCCTCTGATGCTCCTTACATTGTATCCCATCTTGGAAAGTATCTGCGCGGCCACTTGCGATCTCATGCCATGAGCACAGAGTGTTACAATCTCCTTGTCCTTTGGAATCTGCTTGGCCGCCATGCCCTTCGAACTGACAAGCTTCTCTATTGGCATGACCGGAGTCTTTTGATACTTGTCGTATGACAGTTTCCACGCATCATGTTCTTCTTGCGTGCGTACATCCAGCATGAACACATCCTCTTTGTTGTCTAGTTTTTCTTTGAGCTCAGAGGCCTCAATTTCAAGGGGCCTACGAGCTTCCGATCTACCTTTGAGATTACGCTTCATGACTTTCTGATCCCTGATCTAACCGTATCACGGTTCTGCCATCCAAAAAAGTTTATCGTGCCGATGGCAGCATTCTGCCACAGCTCGATCATGCAAAACTAAAAAGCATGTGGCGGTATTATCCTTGTCATGCGATGACGGGCTATGCCAAATGACTATGACGGTCATTCCTTAGAGTTCACCCGGTATGCGAGCAGGCTGGAAAGGCACCTCAGGAAAAACGGGATTTCCTGCCGCGACGCCGATCTCATAATCGAAGAAAGCTCTGAACTATACTTTGCCAAGCTGCGTTCCGTCGAGAACAGGTTCTTCAGGCTGGTCAGAAAGTACGACCCTGAGCAGGTCTTTGTTGAATCAGCCTGCATAGCAATCGAAAGGCACATCCCGGGAGCAAAGAGCACCTACGGTTCACGAAGCGAAATTGCAAGGTGCATCCACTGGACAGGGTAAAACAATATTACCATATAGTACCCTCTAGAACTATATTGATTATTGGTATTCCAAGAGAGATAAAGGAGTACGAAAACAGGGTAGCTTTGACCCCTCGCGCGGTCTCGTCCCTTGTTGTCTCGGGCACCGGTGTCCTGGTGGAGTCGCATGCCGGCGAAATGAGCGGATTTGCCGACGACGAATACGCGTCCGCGGGTGCTAAAGTGGTGGGCTCTGCCTCCGCGCTGTACGGCGGCTCGGACCTGGTGGTCAAGGTAAAGGAGATACAGGTTGCAAAAGGGGAGCACACGCTGCTCAAGCCAAAGCAGACGATCTTTGGCTTTAACCACTTTGAATCCAGCAGAGAGCTGACAGAAGCTGCGGTCAAGTCCAAGGCGACCTTCATATCATTTGAAAAGGTGGTTGACCAGAACGGCCAGACACCATTGCTTATGCCGATGAGCAGAATAGCCGGCACAATTGCAGGCATATGGGCAGGGTTCATCCACAATTTTGCGTTCAGGCACGACAAGCAGGTCAGGCTGAAGGCAGGTTCGGATGAGGTTCGATCAAAATTCATCGAGGCATTTGATCACATCTCAAACAGCAACGGCAGCATCAGCGGAGACCTCAGGCGCATGCTATCCATCCAGGACAAGATGGCCGTAATATTTGGCGGCGGAACGGTGGGCGAAATGGCAGCCAGGGTCTGCTCGGCCCTTGGGGCCAAGGTCACAATCATTGAAAAGAGAGAATCGCGGAGAAAGTACCTTCAGGAGCTCAACCTTCCACGGTCATCCATCAGTGGCTTAGCCGACCATGATATTCTCAAGAGCGCGCATTTCATGATAGGTGCGACGTACGACAGGGAAAAGGCGGACAGGGTTGTGGACGAAAAGGCCTTAAAGGAAGCCTCGGAAGTGCGCAAGAAGATAATTATCGACGTGTCAGTAGACCAAGGAGGCAACTTTCCGTACTATGATACGGCAGGAAAATATTCTCCGTCCAGGACAGGCACGATAATGAGCCCCGCGCAGGCTGACTATTTTGGCAATATTTTCGTCCGCGTGCCAAACATACCCTCGATCGTCCCTCGTTACGCGTCAGCGGTCTTTTCGAATATTGTCACGGATTACGTGAGGGATTACGCCAACGAGGTCAGCAGGCCAGAGCTTGACAGGGCCGTCAGCATCAGGGATGGCAGGGTTGTGGACGAGGCGGTGCTAAAGGCGCACCACCTGAAATAGAGTCGCCGGACAGCACGTTCAATCATATTAGCTGATGTTGCCGTATGCAATGCTTGTGACGACAGCAGCTATTCCGGCTATCGCCTTTACTGCACTGACAACATGCTTTAGCTTCTGCTCATCCTCCGTCTGGACCTTGACAACCAGGTCAAAGCCGCCGGTTGTCGAGTGAGCTTCAGTTACGCCATGCACCTGCTTTGCCAGTTTCTGGACGTTTTCCGCTTGATCCTTGATGCATTCTATGAATAGAAAAGCAAGTGTCACTGCAAAAAATTACGACATGATTGTATTAAATATTTTGCCTGAATAGGTGCGGGAACCACCATTTCAGAACATATAGCTGGTCCCGACGCTATTCTGGATAAAAGCATCAGGCATCCTTCTGGCGATTTCACTCACGGCTTTCAGGCCAGAGCAATGGCACGGCACAACGAACTCTGGCTTTAATCTCTCCATTTCCTCGATGGTTCGCGGGATGATTGGCTCAAACAATCCGCCTGAGAGATGCATTCCCCCAATTACAGCATAGATTCTATCCTCGCCGGCCAGCTCTCTTGCGTAATTCAGAGTGTTTATTATCCCTGCGTGTCCACAGCCCGTGACAACCACCAATCCCTTATCTTTGACATTCAGAACGATCGCCTGATCGTCTTTGATCAAGGGATCAGCTTCAAGCTTTCCGTCATCAACTTCACAATAGTGATTGGGAAAGCCCTTTTCAAAGCTATTAGTTCTTGGGATTTCTCCAGTAACGATGACTCTGTCATTGACCCACAGGCTATGCGAATTCCTTTCGATGATTTCGTAGCCTGCCCTTGTCAATAAGGACTTGTTCGGGGCTGGCAGGTCTATTGTTCTGCCATCCTGGAACTTTACGAGCCTGTTTCTGAAGGCATCCTGGTGACGAACAAGCGGGATTTTCTTTGCTTGACCCATGTTGTTCCGAAGGTTGAGGAGACCGCCTGCATGGTCGATATGCCCGTGACTTGAAATCAGTGACTCACAATTAGATAGATCGAAATCAAGCACGTTTGCATTGTGGGAGGCAGCCAGCGGATCTAAGCCAGAATCAAGAACTATTCTGCGTTTTACTCCGTCTACTTCGATGGTCAGAGCCGCACAAAGACCGTGCTCTGCGATCAGTGGCTGTTCGTACCAATTTTTGGCAATGACCGGTCGACGAGCTACATCCGTACTAGGCAAAAGTACATCGACATTATTGTCAACCAGACACGTAATCTCTAACGTTTCAACCTCTTTCAAGGGCATGTTCTTGATTGTAACAATAACAAGTTACTAAGGGTTTAGCCCGTGAATTCCTTGTAACGGCGCGCTTCAGCTGCATGTTGTATTGACACTATTCCGCCATCACCAGCCGAAAAGAATAGTCTCATCCAATGATCTGAATATGCCGAGAACTAAAAGTGGGGCCGAAGGGATCTGTTCTGACCCGGCTGTCGCCGAAATCATTTGAACCCTTGATCCACGGGTATCTTCTAGCTAGCCCGACTTGTTAGATCTGGAGCCCGTTGCGATGCCTGGCTTCGCTACGACCCCACCGCTAATTATTTGGCATCGTGCTAAGGATAGAATGAATATGTCCGTATAAGTCTTGCGAGAATATTCTGAAAATAATGTACTATCAATTGTTTCCAGGCTGCTTTCGCTGATCTTTGAACCTGAATCTATCTAGCTTGATCAGCTGGTGGTATGATCCGAACTGCGAGGCTTCCGCAATGTCAAGCGCAGACTCCTCTTCGTCATCGCTTTCTCCGTACACCTTCAGAGTCTTGTACGTGGTGGACCTTTGGGCAGGGATCCGCCCGGCGGCCCGGATCACTCTTCTTATTTCCCTTGGCCGCATGAGCTGGCCATGCTGCGATCCCGCCGCGGTCGAGATGCTTTCGTTTATCAGCGTCCCGCCAAAGTCGTTCGCGCCCGCGCCCAGCAGTAGTTGACACATCCTGGCTCCCTCCTTGACCCAGGAAACTTGAATATTGGGGATGTGGTTGTTCAGCATTATCCTCGCAACGGCATGCATCTTTACCACCTCGTTGCCGTCCGCGCCCGGCCGGACGCTATGCACGGTTCCGCGATTGTACATCGGTGCCTCGGTGTGCACAAAGCTCAGCGGGACAAACTCGGTGAACCCGTGAGTTTGCTTCTGGATATCGCGCAAGAGCGCGAGATGCTCTGCCTTGTGGCGCGAAGTTTCGACGTGGCCGTACATTATCGTCGACGTTGTTGGTATTCCCATAGAATGCGCCTCCTTGATAATTTTCACCCAGTCAGCCACAGAAATCCTGCCTGGCGATATCACGTCGCGAAGATGCTGGTCGAGGATTTCGGCTGCAGTGCCCGGCAGGCTTCCGACGCCTGCTTCCTTTAGCATTTTCAGATATTCGATGGTAGGGGTTTCCGACCTGACGGCTCCGTAGAGCACCTCTTCCGGCGAAAAGGCGTGGATGTGCATGCCTGGGAGCTCTTTCTTTACCGCCCTGCAGATGTCAACGTACAGGCCGCCGTCCATCTTTGGCGGCAGTCCCGCCTGAATGCAGACCTCCGTGGCGCCGAGGTTTGCTGCCTCCTTTGCCCTCTTCACTATCTCTTCCGTGGGCAAAAAGTAGCCTTCCTCCTCGCGGAAGTCCCTGCTAAAAGCGCAAAAGCCGCACTGCTTGATGCAGACGTTGGTAAAGTTGATGTTCCTGTTGACGACGTATGTAACGATGTCGCCAGCGGCCCTCTTGCGGAGCTCGTCTGCCACCAGCACGGCGAGGTTCATCTCCAGCCCCTTCGAGTCGAACAGCTCGATAGCGTCGTCCGTAGAAACATCCTTGCCGCTCATAGCCCGGTCAAGCGCAGCTGCAACAATCGGATCTGCTTCTTTCAGGAGTGATTCAATCATACGCGTAACCCTCTCTGACCAGTCCTGATTCATCGGCAATCAAGTTTACGCATTGCAGGAGACGGTCCGAAGTAATAAATCCACCCTTCAGGAATTCGGGGTATAATGGTAGGCGTGCGCGAAGGCTTCTGCCTCTATCCTCTGTCGCAGCTTTGACCGATGAAATGCTCGGCCAGGGGAACTCGGGATTGACATGATCAATTGTCACGGGCGAGATGCCTCCCCAGTCGTTGATTCCCGCATCGATATAGCGACCATAGACACTGGGGCTCAGGTTGGGAGGAACCTGGATGTTCACCTGCGGCATGATTATCCTTGCCATAGCTACGGCCCGAAGAAAATAGTCAAACGGCGCAGCCGGCGCATTGGCCATGATGGTATCCGGCTTCGGCGCGAAATTCTGCATGATGACTTCCTGAATGTGGCCGTACTCTTCATGAATTTTCTTTATCAGAAAGAGCGAATCCACAAGCTCCTCCGGCGTTTCTCCAATGCCTGCAAGGATGCCCGTTGTCATTGGAATTCTCAGCTCCCCGGCGCTTTCAAGAGTCCTTACCCTCACCTTGGGGTTCTTGCTCGGCGCGTCTTCATGCGGCATCCCCTTCTGCATAAGCCGTTCACTAGAATTTTCCAGCATCAGTCCGAGGCTCGCGTTTGTGTCTTTCAGCTGGGCCATCTCCTTCTTTGTCAGGCTGCCGGCATTGGTGTGCGGCAAGAGCCCCGTTTTCTTCAGGACCAAGTCACTCATTTCGGCGATGTAATCCACCGTAGAAGCGTGCCCAAGGGAACGGAGC
>CAZNOV010000084.1:0-6253 GCA_964574725.1 uncultured Nitrososphaera sp.
TTCGGAGTCTATGATATCATTGTCAGGGTCAGCATGTATTCTGAGGATGAAATCAGGAGAGCAATAGCTGCGATCTGTTCAATGGCAAACGTAAAGTCCAGCCTCACAATGATGGTCATCGAAAATCAAGGGAGTCAATTTTTCAGCAGCGATTGCCGCGAATAGAAGACAGGGCGGCTTTTATACTCACACCCCTGATCCAGATGCGTCGTGGGAAACTACACCAGTCTTTCGCGGATGAATTTCGAGCTTTCAGAACCACAAAAGCAGTTTCTCCAGAAGGTGGACGGCTGCTGCAGGTCGATAAGGGATTACGAAGAACAGTGCTATCTAGAAGAAAGGCTCAACGATCGCGTCATTCCTGTATTTGGCAGGGCGGGGATGCTCGGCTGTCCAGTCTCGAAGAAGTATGACGGGCTTGGCTATGACATGCTCACCTATGCTCTGGCGCTAGAACGAATAGGCGAGGAGGGAGCATCGATGAGAACATTCTTTTCGGTGCATACTTCCATCGGTCAGTTGGTTCTTCAGTCTTGGGCGACCGAAGAACAAAAGAAAAGATACCTGCCGAAAACCGTGAGCGGTGACAAAATCATGGCATTTGCGCTGACCGAACCCGCTGCGGGCAGCGACCCTGCGTCGATGGTAACAAAGTTCGAAAAGAAGGGCGGCGGCTATGTACTGAATGGGAAGAAGCACTGGATCGGAAACGGCACCGTTGCGGGCGTGATGACGACTTATGCCAAGGATGCCGCCAGCGGCAAGATCTCTGCGTTCATAATCGAAGGGGATTATCAGGGGATAAGAAAGGCGGAAATGAAAAACAAGATAGGACTGCATACGGTGAAGAATGCCGAGATCACGTTTGACGGGTGCCCCGTCCCCGCGGAGAACCTTCTTGGGAAGGAGGGACAGGGCCTGGGCATTGCGTATAGCGCCCTCATTGACGGGCGGCTCAGCGTCGCGGCCGGAGCGGTAGGGATCATGACCGACTGCTTGGCCGAATGCGTAAGGTATGCCAAGTCCAGGCAGCAGCACGGATCCCTGCTTGCAAGGAAGCAGATGATCCAAGATCACATCGCAAGGATCCAGGTCGGCATTGAAAGTTCCAGATGGCTTGTGTACAGAGCCGCTGCTGCCAGACAACAGCTGCATGAATTCGTTGAGCGGTTTAAGGACGATCACGACGATTGGCAATCCAAGCTGGGCAGAAGTAACAAAGAGTACTCGAAACTTAGGGCTGAGGCCGACTCCCTCGCCGCAATAGCAAAATTTCACGCAAGCAATTCCGCGTTTGACGCTGCGAACAGGTCGGTGCAGGTCTTTGGCGCAGCAGGCTACAAGACGACATCGAGAGTGGCTAGGCATTTTCTTGATTCACGGGCAACCACTATTTACGAAGGGGCAAATGAAGTACTGGAGCTAAAGATAGCATCGGCGATCCTCGGGTCGGAATATTCGGCATACTAACCCTTTCCAAAAATTTTAAAACGCCCCGGATCCATGTATCCTACAAAATGGCGTCAAAAGCAGAAGTAATCCCGAAATGGTTCCTGAAGGCAGATTACGTAGAGACCTGCAATTGCGACTTTGGCTGTCCTTGCAACTTTAGCGGATTTCCAACGTATGGATACTGCAGGGCAATGACGCTGTACCATATAAGGAGTGGCAGCTATGGCAAAGTAAAGCTTGACGGTCTTGACGTGGTCTACACGGCTTCTTGGCCGAAGGCAATACACGAAGGAAATGGGACGTTCCAGCTTTTCGTCACGAAGAAGGCCAGCAGAGAGCAGCGGGACGCCATCATTGCAATATTTTCCGGCAAAGCGAAAGGAGACGGACCGTTTGTGATTTTTGCTGGAACTTTCAAGTTCGTTCTCGACCCCCAGTTCGTTGACATAAATGTCAGGATAGACGGAAGAAGGAGCAGCTTCTCAGTTCCCGGTATTCTGGACGTTCAGCTGGAGAACTTCAAGAACCCGGTGACAGGTGAAGAACAGGACGCCAAGATCAACTTGCCCGGCGGATTTATCTTTAAGATGGCAGACTGCGCCAAGACAAAGCTGATGAGAATCATGACCCCTAATCTTAATTTTGACGATACTGGCAAGAACGCCTACTATACCGTGGTCGAGTTCAAGGGACCCTAGCTTGCCACGAAAGATTGTTCCATGATCGCCAGCCCTTCCTCTACTTCTTCCTCCGTTATTATCAGTGGAGGGATAACTCTCATTGCCCTCTGACCCGCGGGCAAGAGCAACAAGCCCTTTTTGAATGCGATGTTCAGCCTCTCATCCCTGATTGCCTTTGATTCGAATTCAATACCAATCATGAGACCGAGTCCTCTGACGTCTGAAATGCCACATTTTTTTCGTTCCGCTAGTTCGCCTATGCCTTTCTTGAGCTTCTCTCCCACGACTGACGCATTCGAGAGGAGCCTGTCTCTCTTCATCACTTCGACTATTCTTGCCCCTATCGCCATGTCTATTCTGCTGCCGCCTCCCCAAGTGCTTGACATGACGCCCTGCTCTCCGGGGTCAAAGGTCGAGTCAAACGCTGTCATGCCAACCTGAAGAGCCTTGCCTGCGCTCATGATGTCAGGTCTGACCCCAAAGTGTTCGAATGCCCACCATCTGCCAGTACGTCCCATTCCGGATTGGACCTCATCCAGAATTAGTGGCACGCCGTACTGTCTTGCAAATCTTTCCAAGTTTCGAATGAACTTGCCGCTCGCAAAGTTGTAGCCCCCCTCCCCCTGCACAACCTCGCTGAGAATGAAGGCAACCTTGTTTTCTTTGAGCAGTCGCTCTGCTGCCTCGATTTCCGGATCGCCGTCGTCAGTGCAGAACTTTATTCGCAGAACGGGCAGCTCGGGAAACCCTGCTTTTTGCTGCGGCTTGCTGTATGTGAAACTCAGGGCCCCCAGGGTCCTGCCGTGGAACGCGCCAAAGCAGGAAATCCCAGGCAGCTTGGAAGGCGTCTCCTTGGACATTTTTCTGTACGCGACCTTGATCGCGTTTTCCACGGCTTCCGCCCCGCTGTTTATAAAAAATGTCTTGAAGCCGCTCGGAAGTATCGATACGGCCTGTTCTGACAAATTTGCGTGCTCTTTGCTGTAGAAATCCTGACCTGCGATTTTGTGAGCCCCATTTGTGGCGTACCCTGCCAGGACCTGCATTATTTCCGGATGTGCGTATCCGAGGGGCGAAGAACCTATGTTGGAAGTAAAGTCCAGAAACGAATTCCCGTCAACATCCTGTATCGTGCATCCCGTGCCGCTGGATATTACGAGCGGGTAGGTGAAAGTGGAATCATAGCAGTTCTTCTTCATGACATCAATTATCTTTCTGGCCTCGGGGCCCGGAGGCTGAGTCACTATTCTGGACTTCACGCCCATAGTCAGATAGCGTATTTAATAAGCCAATTCCCGGAAGCAGAAAATTCTGGGCCATCTCCCCCGCTTAGTGAATGTATCTTGAAGCCTTACATACCAAATACTAAATATGCGAAATCTGGAATTGGTTGTGTGAAGGTTCTCGTCGCCGAAGATGAGCCACTCATACTGATGCAGTACAAGCTCGCTCTGGAGGAAAGAGGGCACCAGGTGGTGGAGGCCCGGGACGGCGAGGAGTGCCTTAATTTATACAACGCAGAAATCTCGATCGCTGCAGACAGGACATGTCCATTTGATGCCGTACTGCTTGACTACAGGATGCCTAGGATGGATGGAATTGAGGTAGCAAAGCGAATTCTAGCCAAGAATCCTCGCCAGCGAATCATATGCGCGTCCGCGTTTGCGAAAGAGGCCCTAATTGATTCGATAAAGCAGATGCAGCAGGTGGTCGAGTTGATCCAGAAGCCTTTTGATCTTGATACACTGGCGGATGTCCTTGAAGACAAAGAAATTTTCTCGCAGCTTGAGCAGCTGAACGTGAAGGTGAAGGAGATCAAGGATCTGAATCCCACGCATGATCAGATAAGAGATTTGCTGCAGGGTCTGACTAGAATCTACAGCCAGCAGGCAGCATAGCCGAGCATTCTAATCGGCACTACTTGCGGCTTTTTACGCTGCCTAGTCGCTCGAGGTTCTTTTGCATCTCAACAAGAACAATGCAGGCGCCGGTGCCTAGAACCGATTCTAGCGCGTTCTCGATATCACGTACTTCAGGGCAATCACCGTTCCTAAACGAGATATCGAGTTCCCGGGAAAAGTAGGACAGAAGTGACTTTTTTGACTGATCGCCCAACAGATCAAGCGACTTCTCAAGCGCTTTCCGAAGTTGTTGGTCGCAATCTCCCTGCTTGTGCAATCCGTTCTGTGCTTTGCTTCAAGACTAAATAGCGCAGAGAATCAAAAAATTTGGCCTCTTTGTAACTACTGATGTTCGCTGCCGGATTATCATCTTTCTCCCAGCGTAACGAGAATGTCGACAGGATCTGCTGCTCCATCCCTTATTACAGTGAATTCGATGGTGTCGCCGACCACCTTCGTTTCCAGTACTCGCCGGAGGTCGTCTACATTCGCTATTGGCGTGCCGTCAACTCCTTTCACAACGTCGCCGCCAAGCGCAATCGGCTCCCCATCAACCTCAACGATCCTGTTAACGTCGCCACCCTGCAGCCCTCCTGTAGCCGCCGGACTTCCTGCCTGCACCTCGACTATGAGAACTCCTCGCGCCTCCTCAAGGTCCAGCTCTTGAGCCAACGCGGGGGTGATGTTTGATACGCTGATTCCGAGCCACGGCTGCTTTGGCGCCTCCACAGGATTACCGGAAACATAAGCAAACGATGCTCCTACGGTAGCGAGCAACAATACAAACGAAATCGCCGTATTGACCGGGTTGTGCATCCGGGTTATCATGTCCGGCCTATGGCAATAACCTTTTCGAAGTCTAGATCGTCCCGTACTTTGGAAGGGGTGTCTTGCACGTCCTGCAGCCAAACATCGATGCTCTTGTACCATTTTTCACAGCGCCTAGGTCTCCTATGATCAATCTGCCCTGTTCCCTAGCCTCCTCCATCTTTACCAAGTCTGCATTTTGGATTCCGTAAATTATTGGAATAATGCCGACTATCGTGCCGCACTTGTCACAGTAACCCTCTGAAACCCTCCGCGGGCGTTCCAGATGGTATGTCAAATGTAATTGATTTGCCTCTTCTTTGGTCATTCCTAGGGCGTCGGCCAACCTGTAGTTGATCCTGTAGAATATCGGGTCTCCTTCGTCGTACTCGTTGTCCTTCATGTAGAAAGCGTGGAGGTCATTGAGCATCTTTTCTATCGAATCATGATTTTTCTGCAAGGTTTCGCTCGACGGCGCGGTGACTGATCACAATCTTCAGTATTTGACCCTTGCTACTTTCGGACGCAAATTAGCATATCCGGTGGCGTACTCACCTTAGGCTCTTGACGTAGTTTTGTGAAGGAAAGTGGTGTTTTCCGGTGCCTCCCATGCCGGCCAGCAGGTTACCTATTTCCCTGTAACAGGCCTGGAACTGCCTCCCCTTTTCCGTTATTGTGAATCTCGAGTCATCCGATTCTTCGAGCAGCCCTAATTCCACCATGTGCCACAAGTAGAACTTTAGCATCTGGTGACTCAGGTTGGCCTTGTACATGATGCTAGTTCTCCCAGCGGAAGATCCGCACAGGGAAAGAATGTCAGCAATAATGTCAATAGTTCCTCTTGGCCCTCTCCTAAATATCCCAGCAGAAGAGTCTCTATCCGCGGAGAGATTTCTCATCTTACTACATGAAAGGGGGCGATCTAATGATTTAAGTTAACTGCATTTCGGACACAGAGCCGGAATCTATAATCTTGTAGCGGCATGATTGACGGACCTAGGTTACTTATCTCCCCTGACAGAGCATCGCCAGCTCGCTATGAGGTCATTCCTTCCTGTAGCTGACTCCGGCGTTGCTCTGTCCCTGACCTTCTTGGATCTTGATAACGATTGTATTGCCAGCCCTGCTGAATATCCTCTGCCTCTTGTCGTTCGTGAATATCCAGCCCAGAATCAAGTCTAGAGGCAGAAGGAACGACTTGCCAAAGCTCTGGATGGCAATGTTTCTGATGTCCGCCTTGTTCCCTGAAAGGTCCGTAGTCCTTATGCGCAAGGCCATTTTTCCCAATGACTGACCCGTGGTCGACTCAAAGTATATCCAGTAGGCAAAGAAAGCCAGACTCGTGGCTGCCCAGCTTAGAGAACCCCTGGCTTCCGAGAAGAACCGATCTGGCATGTCGCTTAACCAGAACGG
>CAZNOV010000085.1:0-5921 GCA_964574725.1 uncultured Nitrososphaera sp.
AAGCAGAGTAGCGCCATCCTTTGTTATTGTGACTTCGCCCATGATATCGACAAACAGCTTGTCCATTCCTCTCGGGCCCAACGAATTCTTTACGATCTCTGCCATCAGCCTTGCTGCAAGCAGGTTGTACCGGCGCGCCTGATCTCCTTTGCTCCTCCTAGCGCCATCGCCAAAAAGATCAACGGCAGCCAATTTGGGATGCATGTGGGTGCGACCATAATAAAAATGGAATGTTCAGTTTGTTGCAGGGAGAGCGTGTCCTCTCGCTATCTTGACGACGGTCCTGCCTAGTTCCATGACTCTGTCGATCGAGTCGCCAAGGATCCGGACGAATAGCCCGCAGTCGTGCGGGAGTCTGGAGCAGCCTGCCAAGGCGCCGCAGCTCACTATCGACTTTGTGATTTCGTCCTCCATACTATCGTTGTCGCGTGAGGTGATCACATAGATTGTCGACCATATGGTCCTGCCACCGAAAAGGAGGTCGAGGTTCATCCTATCCGGCTCCATGTTACACACGTCAGAAAATAGCAGCCGACCCTTCAGGTCGAAAGTATTCGTGCGAAGGTGGCAGATGTCAAAATCAAAATTTTCGCCTGCGGCGGTTCTTCCGGCACACACGATTTCAGAGAGCAGCACAGTAGCGTCACGTGCAGCGCGTACCCTAATCTCTTGGAAGAACCGAGAAGATTTGAACGGGATTAGCTGATGTGGAAGAATCTCTACGTAGCTCCCGGCCATAGCCGTAACACTAATTGATTGTGTTGCGAAACCGCTATCCATGCGATGCATCTTTGTTGCAGCCTGAGTCGTGATACGCGCTGCCGTGCCTGCTCCTGCCTCAACATCGATTTCCATCCTGTCGCCTTGAAGTATACCGCCGGAGGATGACATAAGATAGACATACGCAAAGTCCGGAAGGTCGCGTTCAGGATAAAGTGCCCGCTGAACCAATAATGGGGCATGTGTGCGGAGCTGACTCACTACAGTCCTGCCGTTCGATCTTGAAAGTCTTACGAGTGCTTGCCCGCGTTCTGCTTCCAAATTTCCATATTTGCTGAACTGACTCGGCAGTCGTTTCAATGGTTTCTTCGCCTTTTCCGGATCTGAGTTTCCTTTCTGTCAAACAGCAGATCTTTCATGATATGGTTGGCGACCTGCACAACACCCGTGCCTGTCTTGCAGTTGACAAATTCGACAGCCTTGCCTGGTCTCACCTTCTTCGCGTCGCGCCTCATCACCGCCAGATCTGCTCCCACATATGGGGCGAGATCTGTCTTGTTCACCACAAGCAGATCGCAGCTTTCGATCCCAAGACCACGTTTTCTAGGATACTTATCGCCACCGGCGACATCGATGATGTATATGAAATAATCGGCAAGCGCGGGGCTGAAGGTCGTCATCGTATTGTCCCCGCCGCTTTCTATTATGATGAGATCCAAGGAGGGGTCCTTTCTTTCGATCTCTTCTATCACCGCAAGGTTGATCGTGGGATCTTCACGGACAGCGGTATGTGGACATCCCCCTGTTGCTATGCCGACTATCATTTCTGCCGGCAGCAGTCCGGCCTCCGCAGACAATGTGCGACGCATTCGCTCGGCATCTTCCTTGGATACCACGTCATTTGAAATAATGAAGCACCGGTAACCCTCTCGTCTCAGGACCGGAACCAGCCGCTCGATTAGTCGCGTCTTGCCGGACCCGACGGGTCCCCCAATTCCGACGCGTGGAACTCGCATTATCATACACGATCGCGAAAAGTCATGTAATAAACATTCTCAGTTCATCACGCTCGTGCTGCATCTGCAGTATATCTACAAGAGGGCCCAGCTGCCAGAGCTCGTCGATGTCTGACTCTACGATCATGTCGTCAATGTCTCCGCCGAGTTCGGTCAGGATCTTCTGGCCATCAAGGTGCTGGATCAAACCCAGTCTTAACGCGGCACTAACAATATTAACGCTGTAAGAATAAAGCATCATCCGCAACGCGCTTTTCTTTGGTATGGCTAGCGAATGGGCTGCTATTGCCAGGCAGGCTGGCTGGGTTCCTGCGCCTCGGCCTGATTCGACCTCCTTGTGAAACTCTCTTGCGAATCTGTTTGGTGCGATATGTAGAATGCACTTCAACAATTGCCTGCCGGATCTCGTCGACGCAGTCCTTACTACGCTGACTAGTTTCATCGAATAGCAAGCGTTATCCGCTTCAAGCGCTGAAGTGATGTCGTTCTTTCTCGCAGCGTCCATTACGGCAAGCATTACGACGCAGTCGCAGGGGGCAAGCTGAAAATGCAGCTGCTGCCGTATGAATCGTATGACACCCTTGCCGTCTTTCACTCTGCCTGTTCTCACCAATTGCTCGAGCCCTCCTGACGTACCGAACATCCCGGAAGGAAAGAATGAATCTGCCAGCTGCATAAGGTGGAACTCGTGGCTAGTGCTCATGGTCGCTGATTATTGCTCCACTTGGCTGAAAGACCCTTTCCTCTAACTTCAACTCTACGTTATCCCAAGGCAAGAGCTTGGAAAAGACGTCAAGTTCCGACTCCGCAGACACAGGAAACACTATCATACTATCGCTCACTGCCATCGGTCTATGCCTGTTTCCAATAATGTGACCGACGATGGCCGACACCTCGGCCATCCTGCGGGAGTCTTTTTCCCTAATCTTGACCGATATGACTTTTTCAGCTTTCTGCTTGACCACGATGAACTTGTCTTTAGTATCGAGAAGGACGTCGCCATCACTTAGCTTCGCGCCACGTTCCAGAACGATGCCGACTTCGGTCCCTCTGTCTGTCTTGCGCTTCAACCTCACATGCTCCATGTCGATTCTTGAGAGAGGCAGCCTTTCACATTTATCCGCGGCCATCATCTTCCGATACCTTTTGGCAAATACCCCGCTATGAAGAATATTTCCAAGAATTGAGTTTACCATGATGACTGCCAATGAGTGGTGTTATGCGAAGGCGAAATTATGCTTTTCGTACAGCAATTATAAATACACGAATTGGCAAGCAACAGCAGACATGATGCTAAGTCCAAGGGAGATTGACAAGATGTACATTTTCATGGCAGCAGAAATCGCCCGAAGGCGCCAAAAAAGGGGTTTGAAGTTGAATTATGTTGAAGCGGTGGCGTTGATTTCGGATCACGTCGTAGAAGGGGCCCGCGAAGGTAGGTCGGTATCAGATCTGATGAGCTCCGGCAGGGGAGTCCTTTCAAGAAATGATGTCCTGCCTGGCGTACCAGAGCTGATAAAGAGTGTGCAGGTGGAGGCGACGTTTGAGGACGGAACAAAACTTGTCACGGTGCACGATCCTGTAGTGTGAACGGATTGATACCTGGCGAGTATTTCATGTCTGATGCGCCGATCATAGCCAACAAAAGAAGAAGGGCTTTCAAGATAACTGTAAGTAACACGGGAGACAGGCCGATCCAGGTTGGATCGCACGCGCATTTCTTTGAAGTGAACAAAGCCCTCCTGTTTCCAAGGATCAAGGCGTACGGCAAACGCCTCAACATACCGGCGGGGACATCGATCAGGTTCGAACCCGGCGAGACAAAGGAGACCGAGCTCACCGATTTCGGCGGCAAAAGAGTTGTCTACGGCTTTTCAGGGCTTGTGAATGGCCCGCTTGCGCGCAAACGATCTTCAGCAATTGCGAAGGCAAAGAGGAGGGGATTTAAGGGTGCTTGAGATCCCGCGCAAGCGATACGTTGACCTCTTCGGGCCAACTGCGGGAGATAAGGTCCGCCTGGCAGATACCGAACTGATCATTGAAATCGAAAGAGATCTCCTGACGTACGGCGACGAGCTCGTCTTTGGCGGAGGTAAGAGCGTCAGGGATGGCATGGGCCAGACTAGTGGAATCACAAGCAAGGACGCGCTTGACCTGGTGATAACAAATACTATCGTCATGGATCCTGTCCTTGGCATAATCAAGGCAGACGTTGGGGTCAAGAACGGGCTTGTGGCAGGTGTGGGCAAGGCAGGCAATCCAAATATAATGGACGGCGTGAATTTGCTTGTCGGTTCCGGTACGGAGGTCATCTCGGGCGAGCACACAATATGCACGCCAGGAACTGTAGATACTCACATACATTTCATCTCGCCGCAGCAAGCTATCGAAGCCATAAGCAGCGGGACTACCACCATGATCGGAGGAGGTACCGGGCCCGCTGACGGCACCAATGCTACTACCTGTACGCCGGGGCCCTGGAACATTCACAGGATGCTGGAAGCAGCCGAGGACTTTCCATTGAACTTTGGCTTCCTAGGAAAAGGCAACGATTCTTTAGAGCCGTCACTGCTTGAGCAGATCGCGGCTGGGGCATGCGGTTTGAAACTTCACGAGGATTGGGGCACCACACCCGCAACAATAGATTCGGCCCTGCGAGTTGCCGACAAGACCGATACGCAGGTTGCGATACACACCGATACTCTGAATGAATGCGGTTTTGTGGACGACACAATCGATGCTATCGCCGGAAGGACGATTCATACCTACCACACAGAAGGAGCGGGTGGCGGTCATGCCCCGGACATCATGAAGATAGCAGGAGAGAAGAACATCCTCCCCTCATCGACCGACCCGACTCGGCCTTTCACGGTCAACACCCTGCAAGAGCACCTCGACATGATGATGGTCTGCCATCACCTGAATCCATCGGTGCAGGAAGACGTAGCATTTGCGGAGTCAAGAATACGCAGAGAGACCATGGCCGCGGAGGACGTGCTTCATGACATTGGTGCCCTCAGCATGTACTCCTCTGACAGCCAAGCGATGGGCAGGGTCGGCGAAGTCGCCACCAGGGCCTGGCAGACTGCGGACAAGATGAAAAAGCTGGCAGGCCGGCTGAAAGGCGAGAAAGGGGAAAATGACAACCTGCGCGTCAAGCGCTACCTTGCAAAGCTCACTATCAACCCCGCGATAACGCATGGTATTTCAGGGTATGTGGGATCGCTTGAACCTGGCAAGATGGCAGACATTGTGATATGGACTCCGCAATTCTTTGGGATAAAACCAAAGATGGTGATCAAGGGCGGATTTATTGCATATTCGTTGATGGGTGATCCAAATGCCTCAATACCTACGCCCGAGCCAGTCTACTACAGGCCCATGTTCGGAGCATTTGGGAGGGCTAAGTATTCTACCTCCGTCACATTCACCTCAAAACTTGCGATAAGAAACGGTGTGGGGAAAAAGCTCGGACTGCACAAGAAGATGCTGCCCGTAAAGAACTGCCGCAAGATCGGCAAGCGCAGCATGATTCACAACAGTCTTACTCCGAAGATCAAGATAGATCCGGAAACCTACGAAGTGAAGGTTGACGGCAAGCTCGCTACTGTGCCACCGGCAGACAAGGTTTCGCTCGCAAGGTTGTACAACCTATTCTGACTTTAGCGTTGAAAACCACTAAATTTTTATAGTTACGAATTAGAACAACTGCATGGCTGCGGTAAAAACAAAAAGCGAAGTCGAAAAGGCCTCAAGGAAGGCTATCGAGGCTCTCTATGGCACAGACCTCCGGGACTTTAAGATCAGGGTGCTGATGCCGTATCCGAGCGAGCTAAAGCATGATTCTTGGGATGTCCAAGTTACCTTCCTTCAGGGCAAGCTGCAGTACACTGTGGACCTGATAATACAGGAAAACGACGGCAAGGTGACAAACGCAAGGCTGATAGACACGATGACGCCGCTTTAAGACAGCAAGAATTATTACCTTTTTTCACGTACGCACCCACTATCTTGGAACTGGCTGACGTTCTGCACCATTCGCTGATTGCAGGACGGCAGGCGGGAAAACTGCTGAAGGATAACTATGGCAAGACGCACCAGGTGTCTATCAAGGAGGACAATTCTTTTGTAACAGCGGTTGACAGGGAATCTCAGGAACTGCTTGTTGGGTATCTGAAAAAGCAA
>CAZNOV010000086.1:0-5866 GCA_964574725.1 uncultured Nitrososphaera sp.
GTTTATGACGGTGGCCTCGTCCGTGCCGCCGGTCATAGAATCAATGATAATGGGAGCGGAAAACTTGTGACCCAGGAAGCTGGTCGAAGTGTCGATATCCTCGAAGTTCATTTCCGGAAGAGCGTTATGCACCAGCCTGACATGCTCTAGGTATGTGGACGTTGACTTTGCCTGGACATTTTTCTGAAGTGGTATTTCGATCCCGTCTTTCTTGCGCTGTTTGATTACCGAAATGTCAGAGGGGACGTCAGCGGTGTCCGGCAACTATCTCCTTCCCTTTCTCCCTCTGATCTTGGTCCCTATCGTAGGATCCCCTGTGACCGCCTGGGCAATTCGCTCGGGACGCAAGCCGTTTACCATCAGTACGTCAATCCCGTGGGATGCAATCTTAAATGCTTCTGTAATCTTTCTCCGCATTCCTCCTGTGACATCGGCAATCTCTTCCTTCGGAAACTCAATCTTTTTCCTGCCGGCGGCATCAATCTCCCGTAAGAGCTCCATCGATCGGAGGTCCTTGTACAAGCCGTCGACATTGGTCGCAAATATCACCCTGGATGGCCTGAGCGCTATTGCCAGCATTGTCATAATGGCGTCGCCGGACAGTATTGAATACTTTGAGCCTTCGACGTGCACTATGTCGCCAAAGGTGACAGGCGTCATCTTTGCTCTTGCCATCGCGTGCAACCGCTTTACCTTTCCAAGTATCGGCCTGTGGCCGGAAGTAAAGACGGAAGGCGGGATACCGTATGGATTCAAGCCAGCTTTCATCATAGAGTTGACAATTATCTGGTTCAGAGCCACCATTGATTCGTGCACTATTGATACCCCGTGCTGGTCGTAGCTGGCCGGCTTGGTATGCATGTTGTACTGCACGGACCAATAGTGCCCAAAGGAGCCACCGCCATGGACGATTATCATGGGCATGTCAATTTGAGAAATGGATCTTGAAATGCTCTCTATGGCACCATTATTTGCAGCAAGCGGGGTCTCTTTGAAAGTGACGGCCGAGCCACCCAACTTGATCAGCGCCAGATTTTGCATCTGCAAAATGGCATGCAAGCTTGAGCGGATTTAAAGGTTCTCGATTTCCACAGTTGTCAGAATTCTTTACTCTGAATCACTTGATTGATTTTTCTGGCACCCAAGAGTTCTTCGTGAATTATGGCAGAAATGTGGGCCGCTGCAAGTACTTCAGAGCTGCTGAGATCCGGATGCCTCAGGTGCACTTTTAAGGAATTTGCCGCCATCAGAGCTTCGTGATATGAGTAGTCCCATTCAGTATTTGAAGGATTCGCGATATCAAGATATATTTGAACAGAGTCTGCGAACAGCGGTCTCAGGTAATGTGGCTGGGACGATCTCCCCTGTCCTGAGGCGCTCCCGGAATATTTCCTTTGACCTGACTTCGTGAGAGCGTGAACCTCTTGTCGTAGGGTATCACATACAGCTTCACTGAAGTGTTGACCGCATAATGTAGCGAGCCATCCGGGTTGCGATAGTTGGTCGCCACACCAACCCTTTCAATCCCGACCTTGACCTTCACTATCGTGCCATCTTCGAGCTTGAAGGAAACAGTGTCGTTCCCGTCGGCTGAATAATCCAGCATCTTGAATTCTATTTTGTCTGGAGTCTTCGAGATATTCTCGCTCATAATGTAAAGCTGTGGACCTGAGAGTATAAAAGCCTCTTGAAACGGCGAGTGTGCAGGTCATAATCTATTTATCTTCGATCCGGCAAAGTCACCTTGATGGGCAGACTGTTTGGGAAGGAGGGGAGTGAGAAGAATGCCCCTTCCCGAGGCACTCACGAGCCCGACCCGGATGATATTGAATTTCAAAAGAGAGACCTGTACAATAAGGGTCGCAACCAGATGTCGAACGAAAAATTTCTTGACGCCATACGGAGCTTTGAGCTTGCAATAAGGGTCGACCCAAAATACGTTGATGCATGGGTGGAGAAGGGATACGCACATTTCCATCTTGGCGAGTACAGCGTTGCCATCTCCTCTTACAACAGGGCAATAGAGATAGACGTCGCGAACGCCCAGGCGTGGAACATGAAAGGCCTCGCGTATTACAAGATGAAGAATTACGAAAAGGCGATAGAGAGCTGCGAAAAAGCCCTAGATATCAATCCTAGCGATGGCATGTCATGGTACAACAAGGCATGCTACCTCACACTAAGCGGCAGGGTCGATGAAGGCCTTGACGCGCTGAGGCGTTCGATAGAGATAGACATCGCGAACGCCCGCAAGGCTGTCAAGGACAGGGACTTTGAGAGTGCCCGCGCTGAGGAAGGCTTCCGCAGAATCGTCGAAGTGGTGGTGCTCGAGTCGATCAGGCAGGGCTATGACTACGTTGGCAAGATTGTCTGGGTTACGAGCATGGACAGGTCTGAAGTCGAAGACGCGCTCATGAAGCTCGCCATGAAAGGTCTGGTGATAAAGCACGAAAGAAAGAACTTTACCGGCAAAGACGAGTACTACGAGCTGGCGAAGGAAATAGCAGACAAGGTGGGGACGATCAGGCGAACAGGTTTGTTCAGCAAGGAGGTCTCGGCGCCTGTACAGCAGCTAAAGGACATTCGGGAAGTGCTCGGAAAGGCCAGAGAGTCCGTTGAAAAAGGGGATCTTGCAGGCACGCTGGACTTGATTGACCAGCTGGTGAGCCCGACAAAGCACGGCAGCGCCATGGTGGAGCAGTTCTTTGATGATCACAGGGACTTGAGGCTATACAAGATAAGGCTGCAGGACAAGGGCCAGGAGTACCTTAACTCGCACAAATCCGATCTTGTGAATCTGATGTCAAGGATTGATCACAAGGTCGGAAGTGGAGTCGCCAAGCCGTCTGCAAAGGATTAAATCTACATTTTTTCTTGCATAGCTGGAAAATGCCAGACGTCAGGGTTGCCGTGATCGGTGTCGGCAATGTCGGTTCTACTTTTGTGCAGGGAATTGATTATTACGGCAGCGGCAAGAACACTGTTGGTCTCTGGCACCAAAAGGTGGCAGGGCTAAGACCGGCAAACGTCAAGATAGTGGCCGCTTTTGACATCGACCCAAGAAAGGTCGGAAAGCGCCTTGACGATGCAGCGACGATTGGTACGACGAGGAGATACCAGAGTACGAGGAGATCAGATGTTGGTGTCAGCCCGGGGATCCTCTCGGACAGGGACGGCAGGTTTGAAAAGCGGGCGACGGCCTCCCTCCCGGATTTTTCCAGAGAGCTTGAAGCGTCAGGGGCGCAGGTAGCCCTGAACCTGATCTCCTCTGGAATGGACAAGACCTCGGCGGATTACGCAAAGGCAGCCGCCAAATCAGGTGTCTCGTTCGTAAACGCCACACCCGCCAAGGTAGCGGTCAATCCTTCACTTTCCAGCCAGTTCTCCCGCAAGAAACTTATCCTTGCTGGCGATGACCTGTTGAGCCAGTTCGGCGGAACCGCATTTCACAAAGGCATGATAGACTTTATGGTAGAACGCGGCGTCCGCGTAAGAAAGAGCTACCAGCTGGATGTGGGAGGTAGCGCGGAAACCAAGAACACGATGAACGAGCGCATCCGGATGATGAAGCGGGCAATGAAGACAGGCTCGATAGGCATGGAGGCGCCTTACAGGTTCGAGTCCGTGGCGGGTACCACCGAGTATACTGACTTTCTTGGCGACTCTCGCAACAGCTACTACTGGATGTCGAGCGAGGGATTCCTTGGGAGCGGCATAGTGATGGATCTCACGCTCAGGACAAGCGATGGAGCGAATTCAGGCAATGTGCTCCTTGACATAGTCAGGGCAGTGGCAGGGGCAAAGGGCTCGAAAGCAAAAGCGACAGAAGTCATATGCGCTTACGGATTCAAGAACCCGCCCAAGCAGAACAAGATCCGCGCCGCCTACGCAGACTTTGTCAGAATGTTTGCGTAGCCGATAACTAGCATTCATCAGTCATCCGCTAAAGACATTTTACGCTTGGAAAGCGGAAGGTATCCTTTACTACAGACAAATCGTGATATCTCAAATCTTGTAAGAATTAGACCAGTGAACATACAGCCAGCCCTGCTGAAGCAAAGCTTTGGAGTCTGTTCAAGCGTCGCAGTTGCTGCAGCATTTTGGCTCTCTGCCACGACGGTCTATTACTGCTACAATTCACAGGAAGTGACCGGTCCAAACGGTTGCAAAAGTGATTTCCTTATCACATTCCTGCTTGAACGTCAGGCGTGGCCTTTTCAGCACTTGCCATTTGTTGGCTACTGGGATTCATACGATAACAAGCTTGCTTCAATAGTATACGAACCATATTCCCAGCTAGCCCTCGCAGCAGCAATAACATACCTCTGCTGGTTTGCGTTCGTCACTTACGCCAGAAGCCGGCATGATCGAAGAGTGGCTTTAAACTATTAATAACCAGCCGGGAGGATGATATCTCAAATGGAAAAGATATTCGCCGATGTCAGCGAGAAAGAGATCACGCGCACAATAGCCAATATGTTCAACGAAACTATACAAGAATATACGGATTCTGAGGTAATAATTATCGGAGCCGGTCCCGCCGGGCTGACCGCGGGAAGGGATCTGGCCAGAAACGGCATAAGGACTCTTATCGTCGAGCAGAACAACTATGTCGGAGGCGGTTACTGGGTGGGAGGCTACATGATGAATCCGGTAACGGTTAGGGCCCCAGCACAAAAGGTCTGGGACGAGCTTGGAGTCAGGTACAGAAAGATAAGCGAAGGGCTATACGCGACGTGGGGTCCTGAAGCGTGCTCAAAGCTGATAAGCGCCGCCTGCGACGCGGGCGTTCGTTTTCTCCAGCTGACAAAGTTTGACGACCTTGTGTTAAAGAACAAAAGGGTTGGCGGCGTCGTTGTCAACTGGATGCCGGTCTCGGCCCTCCCAAGAAACATTACATGCGTGGATCCCGTCGCCCTAGAAAGCAGGCTCGTGATCGACGCGTCGGGCCACGACTCTGTTGCCGTCAAGCGCCTTATGGACAGGGGCTATGTCAAGTGGAAGGGGATGGATCCTATGTGGGTAGAAGGGAGCGAAGACGCGGTAGTCAATTACACCGGGGAGGTGTTTCCTGGGTTGATCGCCGCTGGCATGTCGGTGACCGAGACCCATGGGCTGCCCAGAATGGGTCCCACCTTTGGATCGATGCTGCTCTCGGGGAAAAAGGCCGCGGAGGTCGCGCTGGGCAAGCTAAAAGAGATGCCAAACCCCCCAAGGCTGAAGGTCAAATAACCTTAAGGGCTTAAATAGTCCAAAATAAAGGGAAGGTTGAAGGACTAGATTAAGCGTTAGCGTTGTCATGCGGCTGGGTTGGTGTATAGCGCGATGATCTCGTCATTACTCAAAGCGCGGTCATATATTCGGACTTCATCAAGATAACCATCAAAGAATCCGCCTCCCTCTAGATTCGAATACCTGCCAAGGACCAATGGCTTATCATAGTAACTTATTGTCCCGGTCTTTGGTGCTGACGCCTTAAACTCTCCATTGATGTAGAGCTTCATGTTGCTCCCGTCGTATGTCGCGGTGATAAACTGCCATGTATGCAGATCAATCACTGCTCCAGTTGACTGCCCTCCTATGTATTGGTACCCACCATCTGTCGTCAGATCGAACCATGCTTGAGCTATTGTAGGTTGATCGGGCGCTTGAGTAATCTGCAAGTCGTAGGAATAGAAAGGATATTCGTGAGAGGTATATGCCTTATTAATGAAAGATGAGGAGGAAGGGTCCCTTGCATAAATCCATGCACTTATTGTAATAGCCCGCGAAGGTTCAATGGAATCGCTTTTCGGAACGACTGCATAATCATCAGCTCCATCAAAACTCAGGCACCCGCCAACTCGACAGTTTGAATTGTTCTGGG
>CAZNOV010000087.1:0-5845 GCA_964574725.1 uncultured Nitrososphaera sp.
CGAGATCATGCCTAGTCTCGTGGGCTCGGAGATGTGTATAAGAGACAGCCCTGTCTCCCAGACGAAACCAAGACGGAGCGCCAAGCTTCTGCAATTGCGCCAAGCATTCGAATGAGTCGCCCCTGACTCCCCATCCCTGATCTTCATCCAGGATCCCGGCAAGGCCGTATGTTATCGTGTCAATGTCGGGGCAGATGTAAAGCCCGTGAAGCCATATGTTGTCTCCTACGTTCACTATTACAGCGAGATCTTTTGTCAGCGATGCAATGCCCCTGACGAGTTTTACAGATCCCGTTCCACCGGCAATTACCGTGATCAATTAGATTAGTCGAGTTATGCACTGCGTTTTATTATATGTGCCGGAAAACTATCCGCGTCGTCATTACCAGATGACAAAGATTATAAACGTGAAAAATGCAATTGCGTTTGTGAAGTATTTCACTGCGGCATTTTCTTCAATGATTATCGCGCTCTTGCTGTCTGGCTTTGTCACCCAAGCTTTTGCAGCAGATCTTGCAGCAGTACTGGTTCCGGACCGTGACAAGAGCGAGCCGAGTTTCAAGGGCATTAGGACGATCACCTTGGACTATCCTGCGGGCAGCTCTATTTCCGCGGCACTAAGTGGGACTAGAATGGAATTTTCTATGGTGGGTGCCGCTAACGAGCAGAACGACACTGGAATGGCGCAGCTTATCGCCGCTGTAAATAAGGGACTCTTGGAAGCTCAAAGCCCTGTCGTTGCGACTTCAGCTCAATTGTTCTATACGGCCGTCCTCAGAGTTGATGAAACAAGTGCCATAATCAATTACAAAGTCGAGATCAAGCCAACTTTAGAGAACTTTGTACTCCAGAGGGGCGAAGGCGGCCAGTCTGGTCACATCATCGACCTTGAATGGAGAGGCTTCGTGGTGAATGGTCCTGTAGTCGTCAATTCACCAGAAGGGCCGATTGACGTAAACCGTCCCATAGGTCTGTTTCAGCTAAAGTATCCTGATGTTGCGGAGAAGCTACTGAACTCGGAAGCCAGAGAAATCATGGAAGATCCAATCATGGACTTTGAAGCTTTTGATGTTCCGATGAAATCGTGGCAGTTTCTCTTTGACCCTGTAGGTGCTTACGGCGGCGGTGTGGGCCTACAGGGAACAGAGGGAGCTCAGGTTCTATCGGTATTTGCTCTTGGCGAGAGTAGTATCAGAGAGGGCACACACGTAGCGGAGGAAAAGGATGTATCAGTCAGCATTGACGGGGCGCAGGTTGATATTCACTCGAACACCCCGCCGCCTACTGCTCAGATCCAAGTCGCAGGATATGCCTTAGACGAGGAGAGTCCTGAAGGTGAGTATGCGGTGGTGACTGCCCAGGCTCCTCCAGGTGTGCAGACTTCAACCGGAGAATTCCCAATACAGGTCCTCTTGGTGTTCGGAGGGATGATGGGGGCCATTGCCATATTCATCCTCGTGAAAGCAAGGAAATAGCGCCGCAGGATATCACTTAATTTTATTTCACAAGCAAGTACATACAATGTAGATCATAATGCCTATTATCCGAAAATTGGCAAAGTCGATAGCTATGAGGACAGAAGAGGAAGCGAAATACGACCTCAATGAACGGATATTTGAGTTGTATGACAGCGGAATCCCTGTGGACAATATCTCGGCGCGCTTGAAGACGACTACCGACTATGTCGTCTCTGTTCTCGATGGGGTCCAGGTCGAAGCAACCTAGCCTTCATCCCTCAGGTAACCACCTGCATCTGCCAGCGTGCTAACGGTTATCCTCGCTTTCTGTGCAAGACGCTTGCCCCCGAATCTTGTTCGCCCCACTCCAATTGCTTCGCGCCTGATATTCAAAATAATCACGAGCTCGTTTTCGCCGATAGTTGGAGCGTGCTGAACGATAGAATCGCCCATCACATCCCTGCCGTACAGGACAAGTTTTTCCGCATCTTCCCCTACGACGATGCAATTGCTGCTTTTGCTGCCAACCCTTGCAAACAGGTCCGCTCCGGCCATTGTTGGCATGAACCCTTTTTTCAGCTCTGCAATTACAAGACCTGCCAAGAACGGAGCGGACTTTGCGATGACTTCCTGCTGTCTTTGCGAAACAAGGCAGACCTGCCTTGGTCCTTCGCTGCCTTCTCTGACCATCAATGTCTTGTCCCTAAAGTACTCAAAGACTCCCCATCTGTCAAGCGCCCTGCTGACCACTGTCTTCTCTGCTCTTGTAAGCTTTCGATGAATCATTCTCCTCTGACCCTGAGTCTGGCGATAAAAAAGCCTGTGGTGTCATGCAGGTGCGGATAGAGCCTACACGCATTGCGCAACTGACCGTGATATTCAGCGTCTCCAAACCTAGTCAGGCCGCTGCTCCCGAAGCCTACTGGCTCGACTGTGATGTTGCTAAACCTCTGCAGCAGGCCATTCACGATCATTTCGTTTTCTTCCGGAGCAAACGAACAAGTTGAATACACCAGCAGCCCGCCCGGCATGACCAGGCTTGCCGCCGATGCGATCAGGCTCTCTTGCCTCCCTGAGCAGTACTCTACGTCCTTCGGCGTATGGCTCGTCTTTCTCGTGACGTCTCTTGCGATTACGCCTTCGCAGCTGCACGGGGCGTCGAGCAACACTCTGTCGAATTTCATTCCCAGCCTCTCAGCATGCATTCCGTTCAGCTGAAATATGCAGGTGTTGGACACCCCGCAGCGGGCCAAGTTGAACGACATGGATCTGGCTCTCCTTTGGTTAGGCTCGAATGCAATGATGGATCCCGTATCATTCATCCTCTGCGCGATGAAGGTAGTCTTGCCTCCAGGGGCTGCGGCAATATCCAGGACCTCCTGATCATCTTGGACGTCCAGAGCCTCCACCGCCAGGCACGAGCTGAGATCCTGGACGTAGTAGTGTCCCAGCAGATATTCCGTCGTCGCGCCCGGCGACATTGGAGCCTTTTCGACTGCAAGAACTTCGCTAACGCGAGTAGGCCTGAACGAAAATCCCTTTGATTCGAGCCTTCCTTCGAGCTCCGCTGTGCTGATCTTTAGTGTGTTGACCCGGATGTACTGCGTCGGGGGCTTCTCCATCTTTGCCAGAAAATCATTCACGTCGGGAACGTATTCCATGAATCGACTTACTAACCAAGGATCGTAGCCGTATTTCTCAGCAAGAATTGAAGACTCTGCAGACTCGGGAAATAGGGCAGTCTTCAACCCTTACGGCTTATCCAGGTTTGTCATTTATATCATCTGCCAGCGCCAGGTAGGCCGGGTACCTTTATCGGATCACGGTATTCAGTCACTATCTCTATCCCCTCAGCCGTCGTTACCCTGATTTTCGATTCCTTGGTTTCCGGCTCTGGATAAAAGTAGTATGACTGACCGGGGGCCAGGGCAGCGGCTTGCTGAACGTCGTTTGAACCCAAGTCTGCCGTAATGCCGGTCAGCTGCTGCGTGCCGACATTTGTCACCCTGATCCTGTAAAGTATGCCAGAGATGTCCGTTGTGTCCCGGGTGGCATCGACCTCTAGGGCGTAAGGCTGCCTAGATACCTGCTGGTATGCAAAATAACCGGCTACGGCGGCAAGAGCTCCTGCGAGCCCTAGGAGTACAATCCTGCGCATCCTTCGTGGCGAATTGTGCAGAGCACACTAATAAGACTACTTTGTGTTGTCCAGCAGGCCCCTAGATCTTATGTAGTTAATAAGAGCTTCAAAATTCTTATCATCGACCTTGTAGTACCGCGACATGCTTTCTATCGTGTTGTCATCCAGTTCGCGGTTAAGGTTTTTGGGCTTCTCCTGTCCTGCCTGTGCTATGCCTCTGGCACCAATATTGAGAATGCTCTCACGTACTCTTAAGCATACGCAAGTATGTATTTTGTACGACAATCAATTGACCCTCTTGTAGGCTCGACCGGAGCCAAAATAAACTGAGGCTGTGCAGCAGAGTTAATAAAAATGACCTGGATTACCTAGTCGGATGGGGGATCGCGGGCGGCTGCTAACCAGACAGGTTTCTGCGGGGCCCTTTCTAAAGTGGGCTGGGGGCAAGACGCAGCTGCTCGCCGAGCTTGAACGGCATGTCCCTAGGTTCAAAAGATATTTTGAGCCGTTTTTCGGAGGGGGAGCTCTCTTCTTCCGCCTGAGCTCCCGGGGTTCCCCGATAACGGCCATCCTGTCGGATGCGAACGCCGAACTTGTAAACGCCTACAGCTCGGTAAAGAGTGATGTCGACCGTGTGATCGCTTGCCTAGAGCTCCATGAGAGAGGATACAGAAGGTGCCCCGAGCGCTACTACTATGCGCTCAGGAAATCGACCCCAGCTACTAACGCAGAGAGGGCCGCCAGGCTCATCGCGCTAAACAAGACATGCTACAACGGACTCTACCGCGTCAATAGAAATGGAGAATTCAACGTGCCTATGGGGCGGTACAAGGATCCGGTGATTTGTGACAAAGCTCTGCTAAGAGCAGTCAGCGCCGCACTGAACCAGTCCGACGTGCACCTGCTTGCATGTGATTACAAAGAAAGCCTGAAGAGCGCGCAGGATTGGGATTTTGTATACATGGATCCGCCGTTCGTGCCGATAAGTGCGACAGCCAGCTTTGTTGATTACACTGCCGGTGGATTTGGCGAAGAAGATCAAAAAGAACTCGCTGAAACCTTCAGGGATCTCGATAGTCGGGGATGTAAGATCCTGCTCAGCAACTCGGACACCAGGTTGACCCGGATGCTGTACTCGGATTTCCCGAAAAGCTCTGTTAGCGTTACAAGGGCGATCAGTTGCAAGGGAAGCACCCGCCGCGGGTACTCTGAACTTCTTGTCCGCAACTACACCTTGTGACTGTGCGCCTGCTGGGCATCACCCCCTATTCTTTCTGGTTAGCATGATCTGAATGACCAGAAACTTTATCAGTTTGGTACACAAGATCCGAATCAACGGCAAATGCTGCTGGTTAAGACGTGCCCTAAATGTGACCGTCAGCTTACCGAAGCGAACTTTATCACAAAAGACAACAGCATTCACCTGGTATGCGAATGTGGCTTTTTCAGCAATGACGCGAAACTGTTTACAAGATAGCGAGCACGCTTTCATGCTAGGGATCGACATTTGGCCAGCACCGCTAGGGAATGTACGAGAATAGTGCGTGCCAGCGGTAACCCTCCTTCTGTTTTAGGCGGGATTCCGCTGAGCGGCCAACCTGAGCAAGTGCAGGACCTTGTGCTCTGTTTGGCCTTGCTCCACCCGGGTCGGCAGTTTCATTCCAGTATCAGAAACCTCAGGCTATTCGCCATCAACGTATCACTCTGACTGGATCTCTTTTCTGTTCCGTCGCCAGCCGTCTCCGGCTAATCATCGCTAATTCGGGTGCCTGCATCGAGGGAGGAGTTTCCTCTCTTTCGAGTGACCCGCCCACTGGCTCGCAACTAGCGATTGCTCAGGATCGCTATTTAACTTCACCGCGGAAAGTATTCTTTTTCAATTCTCTCCACATCCGCGGGCTCCTCGGCCGCCGAATAATCTCTCAAGGGGTCGGAGTTCAACTCGAAGAAAGTGTGCCCCCACTTGAACTTGTCCATCAAATCCGCGGCAAGCTTTGTTTCACCCAGGATGTACAGCGATGCCGCTAGGGCTTCAGCGCTCGATAGCTTGCCCAACTTGGCATAGTTAACAGGATTTGCAGCGAGTAGTGCAGGAAGCCGCCTCCCTATTCCGTGCGCCGCCAGGCGATGCTTAAAGACCTCATCTGCGCGCTCCCAAGAGCAGTCGATGGCGCAGACAGAATCGGCAATCTGGGCGTCACGTTTCAAGACCGGCGCTTTGGAATACGGATTGAGCACAATGGTGTCA
>CAZNOV010000088.1:0-5832 GCA_964574725.1 uncultured Nitrososphaera sp.
GTAACGATAAACTATTCGGAAACGACGGAAAGGATGTGTTTGATTGTGGAACGGGCACCGATACCATAATGGACTTTGACCCTGGGGAAGGGGACACAAAAACAAGCGACTGCGAAAACTTTTAGAGAGAGACATCATCGAGGCTACTTGATTTTGTACGGGCTGTTTCGCGTGAAGATCGTGTGAAGGAATGACTGACACCGAGGACTGGTCGGGAGATTGAATAATGATAAAACGAATATATTTATTGGCGGGCAGCCGACTAGCTACGGATGGCAACGGAAGCGATTGCAAATTTTGACACGTACGCATGGGTCGCCGTCGGACTCTTTATCGCAGGCCTCTTCGCGGTAATGGTCTATGAAAGAGAAAGCTCAAAGTCAAAGCGACACCAGCAGCCAGGAACCGCTCCAGCAGACATTGAAAAGTGAGCTGCCGACAGAAAGGCTGATCATTGAAAAATTCTCAAAGGAAGGCTTTAGTTCTCTAAATACTATCCAGCGCAAGGCGCTGCCGGTAATCGCAAGAAGGGTGAATTGCCTTCTCGTTGCTCCCACCGGCTCGGGCAAGACCGAGGCGGCCGTTCTTCCCGTTTTCACGATGCTTGCCCGCAGCTCGCTCAGGTCCGCACGCAGGATACGCGCAGTCTATATCACACCTCTCAGGGCTCTCAACAACGACGTCCTGAGGAGGGTGGTGCGCTATGCAGAATCTGAGGGGCTGAGGGTCCTGATCAGGCACGGCGACACCACCGTGTCCGCGAGGAAAAAGATCGTGGAAGACCCTCCTGATGTCCTGATAACAACGCCAGAATCCTTGGCAGTGGTGCTCGCAAGCGAAAAGATGCTGACCGCGCTCAGCGAGCTGGAATGGGTTATCGTGGACGAAGTCCATGAACTGGTATCAAACGAGCGTGGAGCCCACCTTTCGATAGGTCTTGAAAGGCTTCAGGCGGCATCTTCAAGGAACGTCACGAGGATCGGACTCTCTGCCACCGTGGGTAACCTGAAACAGACGACACAATTCATTTCCGGCTCGGAAAGGAAACACTCCATCCTTGTCGACTCTGCGGGCCGCGGCTATAACATCGAAGTAAAGTACGTAAAGGGCTCGCTCAACAACGTCGCGCATTTTGTGATCGAGTACCTGAACATCAACAGGGTCAAAGGGTCGGTCCTGCTTTTCACAAACACAAGGGATGAGGCGGAATATCTGGGGACAATAATGAAAAGCCAAGGCGAGATAAAGGTTGATGTCCACCACGGGTCGCTCTCGAAGGAGATGAGGGAGGAGACTGAGGGTACTCTCCGCTCAGGTGACGCAGGAATCGTCGTGTGCACAAGTTCGCTCGAGCTGGGCCTTGATATCGGCTCTGTAGATCTGGTGATACACTACGGCTCGCCGCGGCAGGTATCAAAGATGATGCAAAGGATTGGCAGGAGCAGGCACAGCAGGGGGAGCTTTGCCAAGGGCCTGATTGTCGTCAACACCCCTGACGACGAGCTGGAAGCACTCGCAATTGTCAGGCGATTGAGAAAAGGCTCCATTGAAGAGCAAAAAATACACGAAGGCGCGCTTGATGTAATGGCACATCACCTGGTCGGCCTTGCGATGCAGACCCGCGACCCGGTAAGGGTCGACTACGCCCATGATCTGGTAACGAGGGCGTATCCGTTCAGGCATATCACCATGTTTGATGTAGAAAGCTGCCTTGACCTCCTGTCGGCCCACAACATCATAAAGTACGACAGGGAGAATCGCAGCTACGTCAGGAGGATAAAGGCGTACAAGTATTATTTCGAGAACCTTTCCATGATCCCCCATGTCCTAAAGTTCGAAGTCATTGATTCACTGAGCAGGCGCAGGATAGGAACGCTGGACCAGCAGTTTGTCGGCGACTACGGCGAGAGGGGCAATGTCTTTGTGCTAAAGGGCTCGCAGTGGAGGATCCTCTCGGTAGACGAGCGCAGGCTCGTGGTAAACGTCGAGCCTCTCCGCGGCGCCGCCATCACCATCCCGTACTGGGTCGGCGAAATGATCCCGGTGGACTTTAGGACGGCGAAGGAGGTTGGGAAAATCAGGCGGCAGGCTGCGGGTGGAAGGATCCAGATCTCGACTCCCATAATGAAGGATACACTTGCATCGCTCCATGTCGTTCCTGATTCAGGCACAATGGTTGTCGAAAGCCTGAGCGCCCGAAACATGCTCGTGATCAGCTGCGCGCTAGGCTCCAAAGTCAACAACACCTTGGCATCGCTGCTGTCGACGATACTGTCTTCGCAGCTGGGCTATGTGGTCGAGTCGAGGTCCGACGCCTACAGAATATTGCTCACGTCGAGCGCGAGGATTACGCGGGGCCGGCTTGAGGCGGCGCTCAAGGATGTCTACGACCTGGAGCCGGTGATAATAGCCGCGCTCAGGGGGACGCACAACATCAACTGGAAAGTGTGGATGGTCAGCAAGAGGTTTGGCATGATAAGCAGGGAGGCCGTCTATGACAGGAAGGTCGCCCGGATGATATACGAAAGGTACTCCAAAACGCCAGTGAGCTCTGAATCGATAAGGGAGCTCTTGCACGACAAGCATGACATCGCCCAGGCACAGGAGGTGCTTGACGGGATCAGGCAGGGCAGGATTGCCATCCACTGGCTTGAAGTGAACGAGTTCTCTGACCTGGCAAAGCCGATCGTCGAGCACTCGGGTAAGATGGCAGGGGCCGCACCGCTGAGCATTGAACAGGGAGTGATCGAGCTCGTAAAGGAGAGGCTGGAAAAAACAAAGCACAGGCTCGTATGCATCCGGTGCGGCAAGTGGGAACGGGTCATGCAAACAAAAGAGACGGCGGACGAAATCGTATGCCCCGCCTGCCGCTCCCGGCTCGTCACAGCGACATTCTGGTCAGACGACGAAATGTCCAAGATAATAAGGACAAGGCTTGCCGGGGGAAAGCTGACGCCAGAGCAGGACCACAGGTTTGAGCGCGCGTGGAAGGTTGCTTCGCTTTTAAACAACTTTGGGAGAAAGGCACTTGTAGTGCTTGCGGGACACGGCATTGGCGCCGACACCGCGGCAAGGGTCCTGCGCAACTATGTCGATGACGAGCAGCTGTACCGCAGTATCTACGAGGCGGAAAGGCAGTACATCGTTACTCGCGGATTCTGGGACGATTGATTAGAGCCTGATTATCGAAGAATACGACTTGAGCGTAAGCTCTGTTTTGCCCTCGCGCCCGGGGCTAGCGACAACCGCGACTGCCTTTATCCTGTCTCCGACGCTCAGCTTGTTGACCGGCGGGCTCTGGCTACGCCAGCCCAGCAGCCTGATCTCGCCGGTGTCGTCCCCAAGGAGCGTCGATGCAAGCGGGATCGTCTCGCCTGCCTTGGTGGTCACGTCGATAGTCTCTGGAGCCTGCAGCACTATGGCTTCAACTATGTACGGGCGATCCTGCACTATTTGGACATCTTTTATTTTAGAATCGAACTTGGACGGCCGAGGGAATGTCGGATCGTCATCTATTACTCTGACGTACGACTCGTCCTTTGACATAGTTACCGAGTTGCCGAACATTCTTGAAGGGACACACTCGATCATTGTGCCGGACGCGAGCTGCGATGGACTGGCAAGAGAGCCGTCGATCGTAACGACCAGCGGTCTGCCCGCCCTGTCGGCGGCAAGGCAGACATAGCTTCCCCTGCCTGTCTGCTCTCCAACAGAAATTATCCGCAGAGGCATCATCTCGATTTCTTCCTCTGTCCCCGAGAATTGGATTATTGTTCCCTCGTCGCCGTGGATCTCAAAGTCGCCGTTACCATACTGCGGGTTGGCCTGTTTCACCCTTACTCCTATGAGCTTGACCTCTGCCCCGGTCCTGAAAACCTTGGGCAGCCGCGACTCGTCCACGTTCCATACCACGGTGCGCAGAGTCCGGGTTCCTGCGCGATTTGACAGCTGAAGCTGCAGCGATTTGCTTGCCTGGCCCCTCGCGTTAATGAAATCCGACACGCGCGGGTTAGCGTTGACGACGCCGGAAACAGCGGCAGCGTCAATAGTTTCTCTTATGTCGTCGACCGACAGCATGAGCGATTCAATGGCGGGGATCGACGGATCATTCTGGACAGACTCCATCGCGCTGTAGCTACCAAGGTTGATCACGGGCCTGCCGTCAAGACCTGCCCTGACGTACCCCTTGGATAGCTTCACGAGGTCTCCCGGCTTGAGACCCAGTTCGTCCGGAGCACCGACGTTCTTGTCCCACAGTTTGACCTTGACTCTTGCGTCCTTGTCGAAGATCACCATCGTACGAGTGGCCGACTGCTCCGTGGTTTCCCGCCTTGTAAATCTGAAAATCGGGTAAATGTTCATGATTCGACCAACAACCGTGATGTCTTTTGCGCCTACATAGATGTCCCTCAGCCCGGACCTTGCCTTTGGGACAGCCTCGAATGAAATTCCAAGGTCAGCCGCAACTAGGAAAAGCGCCCCCTGATCGGTCAGGTATCCGGCGCCGACCTTTCGCTTTTTTTCGTCAATCATGTCCTTCACCTGGTCGGCCTTGAGCTCGGGCTTTTGCTTCAGCAGAACTTCCATCATTCCCTTGAAGTCCTGAGACAAGCTTTCCACGAAACCCCCGTTCTGAAAATTAAAGCTGAGAACTTGCCTATATATCTTGAGAGCCGGACGGCAGCATTTATCTGAACCGGATGCGACGCGATATCGGATGCAAGAGTTTGATCTCATAGTTATAGGGGCGGGCTCGGGTCTGGATGTCGCCAACGCTGCGGCGCAGCGGGGAATGAAAGTTGCAATAATAGAAAAGAGCAGAATGGGAGGGACATGCCTTAACAGAGGGTGCATACCTTCAAAGCTCCTGATACACAGTGCCGACGTCGCAGAGATCATCAGGCAAGCCGGCACATTCGGCATCAATGTAGCTGGGCTATCCGTGGATTTCGAAAGCATAGTGGAGCGTTCAACTCGCATTGTCGATTCCGAATCCGAGGGTATCAGGAACGCGTTTTCCAAGATCGACAACCCGAAGTTGTTTCCTCATGAATGTAGGTTTGTGGCGAAAAAGACCATATCGGCGGGGAGCGAGGAGATAAAGGCAGAGAAGATTCTGATAGCCTCTGGAACCCGGCCGAGGATCCCGGACATTGCGGGATTGCAGGGAAGCGGCTTTATCACAAGCGACGAGGCGCTGCGGCTCAAGAAACAGCCAAAGGTGCTGACCATACTTGGCGGCGGCTACGTCGCGGCAGAGCTCGCGCATTTTTACGGGGCGCTCGGCACCAAGATAAACATGGTCCAGCGCAGAACCGCCCTCCTGCCTGCCGAGGATGAAGAGGTCGGAGCGAAATTCACCGAAATATTTTCGAGAAAAAACAACCTCTTCTTGGACCACCAAGCAGAATCTGTGAGCAAAAAAGGCGGAATGTTCAGTGTAAGGGCAAGGAATTCTTCTGGCAAGTCGATAGCCTTGGAATCGGATCAGCTGCTGGTCGCGACGGGAAGGGTACCAAATTCTGACACCCTTGATGTCGAGAAGACCGGAGTGGAGGTGGACGGAAAGGGCTTTGTCAAGGTTGACCAGTACCTTGAAACCACCGCCAAAGGGATATTTGCGCTTGGCGACGCGGTGGGCCGGTTCTTGTTCAAGCACAGCGCGAACCTCGAGGCACAGTATGCATTTAACAACATCACCAACTATAGAGCAAAGGTTCCCGTGGATTATGCGGCCATGCCGCACGCGATTTTCAGCTCGCCGCAGGTGGCCGGGGTCGGATACACGGCTGTCTCTTATACACATCTCCGAGCCCACGAGACTAGGCATGA
>CAZNOV010000089.1:0-5792 GCA_964574725.1 uncultured Nitrososphaera sp.
GTATTTGCATACAGCAGAAAGTCAATTTCTGGCTCGAGTGAGAGAAAGAAGGCTCTGATTCTGGCCGGAGTAATGTTGATCGTCTTGTACATAGTGCCAGCTCTAAAGTATCCTGCAAACCCACCTGCCGTTGGCGATCCTGAAACAATATACGTTAGACAGAGCTTGTATATCGCTTACCTTGCAATATCAGGATTTTCAGCCCTAGGTCTTGCATACCTATTCAGAATGCTTGGACAGAGACAGGCAAAGAGATCCATAGTTCCAGCTATGTATGCAGGAATAATGATAGTCGCCTACGCAGCAATGCCTCCAAATCCTGATGCAATTACTGCTCCAATGGACTTGGTAATAACCTTCAGGATAGCTAGCGGATTTACTATAGGCGTGTTCTGGGGACTGCTTGGCTTGATTCTAGGCACATTCTGGCAAAAGCTCAAGCCTCATGAAAATGCAAAGATAACGGTATAGGGGGGACTTTCCTTCTTCATTTTTTTGATTTTTCGATTCGTCTTTTGCCAGAGCTCTCCTCCCAATCCGCCGACGAATCTAGCCATACGACCTTCAATGTGTCGAATTTCATGAGCAAGTCCTTCAACGCATACGGTGCAACCTATCACAAGTTTATCATCCTTCCGATGATATCGGTAACAAATCTGACCATCCGCATATGCCCCCTTAAATGTAATGGGTGGCCATCTTGGAACACTACATTACTATCCCTTTGTTGTCGTGGGGCCGGTAAGATTTGAACCGCATTTACCAAATCTGCGAGCTGCGAGACTCCATAACAAACTTCTAGTAAATCCTTTGCGTACCCTTAATTGCGATTCCGACCATATTATCACAATGAAAAATCAAGCAACGCGCAACCGTAAAGCCGTGTCTGCCTTCAACAAGAAGATATTGGCTCTGGTCGGCGCAATCGCGATGGCTGTTGGCATTGCGGGAATGGTAATCATGGGCCTGCAGATAGACCGGATTATCCACGACGGACAACTCGGGAACCAGCCCGGTAACGGCTTCAGGCTCCAAATGGGCGACTATGTATTCATGTTTACAATGATTGGCGGATTTGTGCTTGTTCTATACGGCCTGATCAGCCTTCAAAGCATAAGAGCAGAGGAAAGGCAATCGATAATCTACGAGCAACGCAGACAAACATCAGCTGAGGCCGCCTGACGTCAGATTTGCATTAGCGCGATTCCTAGGACCCATCCGCGACATCCACCTCAAATACGAGTACCCTGTCGTCATAACCCTCGTAGCTTAGAGTCACCTTGTACTCGCCTGCAGGACCGTCATCCTCCAGCTCAAAATTGAAATCAAAGTAACCGTCGGGTTCAGGTTGTGCGCTATCGTCAAATATTTCATTTCCGTCAGGATCGTCAACCGTCACGAATACTTCTACTCCTACTTCTACGTCGTCTTCATCGACTTCGCCAGAGACCTCGACTTTTTCCCCCTGCTCGAAGGATGTCTTTGAAAGCTCTGCAGACACGAAATCACTGCTGCCGCCCCCGCCATTCTCTTCGACCTCAAAGATGAAGAACCCACCGTCTTCGCCGTCATATTCTACAATGATCGCGTATCTGCCAAGAAGGTCGTCGTTTAAGTCAAACTCAAATCCAAATTCAGCGATGTCTAGCTGCGCATCCTGCGAGCTGAGAATTTCGTCGCCGGACGGATCGATAACCGTAATCTCCACTTCATCCACACCCAGCGCTACGTCCTGGACTTCTCCTTCGATTACTACCTCATCTCCAGGCTCATAGACGTCTTTATCCGTCACAACATCTATTGCATCATCATCTTCATCAACCAGAAAATAGGTGAATACTGGATCCTCGGTGCCAAATTCCACTTCCACTTGGTATATTCCGTCGTCAGCATTGTCTGAAATCTGATATTCGGAATCGAAATCGCCATTGTCGTTACTGATAGTCGTGTCAGCGTTATCACTACCGCCATCTGCTTCGCGGATTGTGATATCGACGTCGTCACCTTCATGTACGCCATCGATGTTGCCAGAAATTTCTACATTATCTCCCTGTCCATAATCAATATCGTCGAGCTCAACTTCTATGTCGGATCCTCCACGGGGAAGGTCGTCTAGCGGTCCATTCACTTCGCGATCCTCCCCGTCCTCACCATCTAGGTTGTCATCCCCCTCTCCGCCGTCCAGGAAATCGTTGCCTTTCCCTCCGAGCAATGAATCATTGCCGTCACTGCCAAACATGTCGTCATAACCTGTGCCTCCTAGCATCAAGTCTCCGCCTGCGTCACCGAACAACAGATCATTGCCTCTGCCACCTGACACCCGGTCGTCACCATCGCCGCCAGATATTGTGTCGTCGCCGGGGCCTCCGCAAATCTTGTCATTGCCAGATAAACCATCAATGACATCGTCGCCTCCCAGCCCAAAGATCACGTCATCGCCCTCGGTTCCTTCAATTACGTCTGCTTCTTCTGTTCCAATAATGGTGGGCGTAAATGTTTGGCACGTCCCCCCATTCACTGTAGATGATGAAATGAAGAACGAAGTTTCTGCGCTAGCCCCATCGTAATCAACGATGACCGAGTACGACAGATCCTCCTCAAACAGTAGACCGCCTAGTTGGAAGCTATAGCTGAACGGGCCGGTCGGATCTACGGTAACCTGATCAATCCTGATAAGAGTACCATCTTCACGAATTACACTTATGATGAGTGGCAATTCTGGCTGGACGGGCGCGACATTTCCACTCGCCGTGACGTCATCGCCTATTTCATAAGATGGCTGGTCGGCTTCCACAGTTACGCTGGCTTCTGCTTCTCCGACAATCACTATGCCAACCATGTTGGGGTGCAGGAAGCAGTAGTACTGGAATTCACCTGCTTCTGTAAAGGTGAAGCTCTGGTTCTGACCAGTCCTGAGTATTGAACCCGCCGCGGCTGGATCGCCGAACACTCCAGAATATGTCGCGTCACTGCCTGACGTTGCACTGTGTAACTGTCCGGGATCATTGTTGGTCCAAACAACACTGTCCCCCACATCGATCTCGACCGGATTGGGATCATACGCATCTGTTGTCTTAGTCGAAGCCCCTCGGGTGATGTTCACATCGACCGTTTGATTTTCGGCGACAGCTTCGTAGCTGATGCTTGGAATTACGGCAATGCTAGTCACTAACACCAGAAAGACGATTAGTCGCTGCGCACCCAGTACGGGTCTTCTCTGCAAACCGCTGCATGTTTCTTGGGTTGCCTGCTTGCTAATAAAGCACCATGAAACAAACTAGCGCAAGTTACTGATGGAGGCTCTAGCGAAGCCACCAATACAGGTCCGTCCAACGCGCTTGTGCGAGCACTGAATTATTCTCTCCAAGTGCGACTTGGGCGAATGCCTTTGGAAACATCAACTAATTTTAGGCGGCGCCGACGCCAGGCTTCCGCCCCAGCTTCTCGAGGATTTCCGAAATCGCTATCCTAACGGCCGACACCCCCGTCCTGAATGGAAATGCCCCGTTTCCTTCGTTACTTACAGGATCCACCCACTCGTAGAATGCGTGCTTGTGCAAGTGGCTCTCCGAAGCCAGGGCGGTAAGCAGCGTGTCGCATTCTTCAAACCTTTCAAGCCTTCCCCTTGCGAGCATCTCTATTCCGGTCGTCCACGGCCAGAATGTCTGGTTGTGATAGTAGTTCGGCCTGAAAGCACCGGGGCCAGTCCTCCTGAGCTCTACTTCCGTGACCAGCGGGCGCTTGTCCTTCCAAACTCTGCGCTTGATAGCATCCAGCGCGCGGTTGGCCCTTTCGGATACCAGCTCTTGGTGCTGAATCTTCAAGCGATCTCCTGGAGGTGCATTCGCAAAGCCATTTCCTCCATGGTCGGTCACCGCGACCAGGTACATGGAGACATCCTGGGTCAGAATTCCGGAAGATCCATCGCCGTGATGCATATCTAGGTAGCAGCCGTCCTCCTCTGACCACAGGCACTTTTCTACTGCCCTGATGGCCCTTTGCGCCATTGTGCGCACCCTCTGCGCGTGGCCGTTCTTCTCAGTGATCGACAGCAGTGCAGACAGGTCCTGCAAAGCTAGTATCCAGCAGGCTTGGCTGTAGACGATCTTGCCGGCCCTGAGCGCCGTGTCCATCCAGTCTTCGTTATAGCCCTGCTCCAAAAGTCCGTCACCGTCGAGGTCGCGGCTGGCAAGATAATCAACCGCCGCCAGCATTTTTGGCACAAAGAGGCGGGCCATGCCCAATCCATCGATGGCCACCTCTGGCCGTGCGTGGCGCCCGTTTTTCAAGATTTGTGCCAGCATGTACGAAGTTGTCGAAATCATCAGCGCGGTGGAATCAATGTCAGGATTTTGGCCATAGACTTCAGAGAAGCCCTCCTGGTATATCGTGGTCGGAAGCGCTCCCTGAAATGCTGTTTCTTTGCTCTCTGGCACCGCTTCCGAAGCGAAGTTCATACTTGGCGAGCCCCTTCCATAAACCAGCTTTTCCCTCCCCGGCTCTATCTGGTGTGACCATATCAAAGACGCCTGGTGCAATGCTGAGCCGACGTTTCCTGACATGAACCAGTCCCTGAGGATGTATGCGGCATCTCTACACCATATCGCACGGTAGTGGCCGCCGGGGTCTATGCCTTGCAGAACATGCTCTTGCGTCTTCTTCAAAAAGGAATCTGCTTTTGAAACGAACGAATCCCACTGATCGGTCGCGCGCACAGGGTGCATCTAGTGTCTAATGTAGCGGCGCTGTACCTCCCAGCTATTAATTTTTTTGTCATTAATTTTAATGTCAACATGTAGAGATATTTGACTGCAGAGGACGGCGAAACCAGCCACTACATTCAGGCAGAACTCCTTTCCATCAGTATTATTAGGATCGTGGACCATCACATTTGGACGAGGGCATGAGGGCAAACGTCATCCATACGGACCTGAATCCATGTGGCGGAGCTGAGCAGGTGGCCCTGGGAACGATCCAGGCGCTCGTTGAAATGGATTTTGATGTCGAGCTTGCGGTGGCAAGAGCACCAAATATCCCGAGGCTCAAGAACGCCTTTGGACCTGAAAGAGTTGGCAGATTATTCAATCATATTAAGAGGATAAACCTGCTAGGCAGGTTGCCGGTCGGCACATCCAGCGCAACAACAACTCCAGGGCCCGGCGGCGAAGTCAATAGCAGAGAGTATGACATCACCATAAACACCCACGGAGACATGCTTCCTTATTTCCTCCCCAGCTTTTCAGCAAAGAACGCCATCACCTACTGCCACTACCCGGTTGCGATGGGCCTTATCGATTCGCACGACGCTTCGTACTTTACGTACCTTGCCAATTCGGGGCTGATAGACGAAGAGGCTGTGGTTGATACCGAAAGCCGCGGCAAGATGTGGCGCGACTTACGAGAGCGTTACCTGCTGATGCTCATGAACTCGCTGTTAATCACCAACTCGAATTTCAGCAAAGAGGCCATCTCGACGACGCTTACCAGCGAAAATCAGGCTCCTAGGCCGGAACCACTGATCATTTCACCGCCGGTGAACGTGGAGGAGTTCCAGCCCGCGCTGCACTCTTCCGAAAGAGGCGATCTAATACTGGTAACATCCAGGGTGCATCCCAGCAAGATGCTGGAGAATGCCATCCACCTGGCGAGTATTCTAAAACAAAAGAAAATCGGAAAGGGCATGATAATAGCCGGCAATCTCATGGAGGATGACCGCGCTGCCGTCAACTACCACAAAAGCATTGTCGACATGATACAAAAGTTCGAGGTGTCCGATTATGTTACCTTGGAAA
>CAZNOV010000090.1:0-5785 GCA_964574725.1 uncultured Nitrososphaera sp.
ACACGCGTAAGATCGTCGGCAGCGTCAGATGTGTATAAGAGACAGGCCATGAGCACTGCGAAGTTTGTTGAATCTGCTGTGCGAAACCAGAAGATCACGGCCCCGGTTCTGATAATGAAGGGCGACGGGGGCGTCACAGACATGAACACTTTTCGCAGCAGGCCAATTATTACGGTACTTTCTGGACCCGCCGCGAGCGTGGCAGGCGCGCTCCTGCACCTGCGCGTAATGGACGGGATATTCATTGAAGTCGGAGGCACCTCAACAAATGTCTGCATCATCAAGAATGGCAAGCCAGAAGTCCACTACGTCACGATATCGCAGCATCCGACATGCATACGCTCACTTGACGTGCGGGTTGCCGGCATCGCGGGCGGCTCGCTTGTGCGATGGTCGGGCAGAAAGATTACAGATGTCGGCCCGCGATCCGCCCACATAGCGGGGCTGTCCTATTCCTGTTTTGCTTCGCCCGAAGATTTGGAGGGCGGCCAGATAATCACGTTCAGACCAAAAGAAGGCGATCCGATGGACTACATAGCAATCGAAACGGCCGGGGGGAGACGCTTTGCGATAACAACTACGTGTGCGGCAAACGCGCTGGGTGTCATTCCAGAAGGCGATTATGCCAAGGGCAATGAAGTTTCCGCAAAGATGGCGCTTTCCATTCTTGCAAACAGGATCGGCTTGACAATGGAGGGCGCTGCCAGGGCAATTCTTGAAATCTCTGCAAGAAAGATACTTGAAATCGTCGAGCCCATGATAAAGGAATTTAAGCTCAGGCCGGAGCGAATCGTGATTATCGGGGGAGGCGGCGGAGCTTCCGTTCTAGCCCCATACGCAGCACGTAAGCTGGAGGTGCAATACAGAATCGCCGACAACGCCGACGTAATATCCTCAATTGGCGTGGCCGCGGCAATGATACATGAGGAAGCAGAAAAAACGGTCACGAACCCAAAGCCTGAGGACATGACTACGCTCGTGGAACAGGTGAAAAGCGCGGCTCTGGAGCGTGGTGCGCTGCCAGAATCGATGACGATTCAGTCAGAGTATCTAAGCGAACGCTCGATCCTCCGCGTAAGCGCCATGGGAAATGTGTCGCTGGACATCGGGACCACCAACGCTCAGGAAATAGGCGACGAGGAAGCGCACGTCCTTGCCTGTGAGCTTTTCGGCATCAACGAAGGAGTACAGAGGATATTCGACATGAAGAACTACCACATTTTCGCCTGCGAAATGAGCAAGAAGAAGTTGTTTCTGAGGTCGAGCAGGCAACCCGTGTTGGTCCTGGACAAGTACGGTCGAGTCAGGCTTTCGGTGGACAATGCCGCGATTTTCAACGGATCTCCCGAGGAAGTTGCTGACAGCGTGGACTCGCTGCTGCAGCAGCACAGGGCCAACGGAGGGGATTTGTCGCCGCAGGTTCACATACTAGACGGGGTCAAACTGATGGATTTTTCGAGCCTTACTGCGCCGGAGCACGTGTCAAAGGCTGTGCGCGACGAATTGAAAAAGGCGGCTAGTAAGGACGTGGCCGCAATAGTAAGGCTGGGCTAGGAATCCAGATGCGTTCCTACAAGGTGATCGAATGCACGCAAGAAGGCGCTGCAAAGTGCGCAAAGGCCATCGGCAACGGCGCCGTAGTCGTATTCCCCACGGACACAGTATATGGAATAGGATGTGATCCGCACAATGACGCGGCCGTTGCGAGGATATTCAGGATAAAGGGTCGTAAAGAGGACAATCCCTTGCCTCTCTTGGCCCACAGCCTGCAAGTCGCCGAGCAGCTGGTAATGCTTGGTCGCAGTGGCAGACTACTTGCCAGCTGCCACTGGCCGGGTGGGCTGACCCTAGTAGCTCCTCTTGCCGACAAGTCGATATCAACCAAGGTCACGGCAGGAAAAAGCTCCATTGCCATCCGCGTGCCTGCAAACGATTGCATCCTCTCAGTACTTGCGCAATGCAGGTATCTCGTGGGAACTAGCGCGAACAGATCAGGGGAGAAGGCGCCAATCAGCGCCCAAGACGTTGTGGAGTCCTCGCTGGACGGCTTTGACATTCTGCTAGACGGAGGAAGGGTTCAGAAGGAAGTCCCGTCCACGATAGTAGACCTAGCAACTGGACGAGTAACAAGGGAGGGTGCAGTAAAGTCGGCCGAGATTTACAATCTGCTGGGGCAAGCGACCAGATGAACGACTTCAATATGATCGTCACCACCTATCGGTACAGGGAAGAAGAGGCGGAAGATGAGATCCTTGAAGTTCTTGAACAGTTCGGCGACGACAAAGCCGTATCCGAGCTTACGGATATCAGAGGGCTTGTCCTCGTAAGAACCTCGATCAGCCCGCTTGATGCTGTAGCCAGGCTGAAGGACCTAGTTTCTTCAGAGCCGTGGCTTGTGAGGTACATTCTGCGCGTCTTGCCGGTGCAGTCCGTCGTTGCATCTGATCTAGAAAGCATCGCGCAGAAAGCCAAGCTGCTTGCAAGTGCGATTGGCGAGGGTGACACATTTCGGATTACAGTCGAGAAGAGACATACACCGATCAGATCGCAGGAAGTGATCGGTGTGATAGCACAAGATGTCCCCAACAAGGTCGACCTTGAAAACCCCGTCTGGGTAATACTTGTTCAGATTATCGGTCCGCAGGCAGGGATTTCTGTCATCAAGCCCGATCAGATATTCAGTTCGATAGTTGAAAAGAGAAAGTGACCGCTTACTTCACCAGTATCGCCGATTGTTCGACCAAGTGATTCAATAGTTCAAAGCCGTCTATTTTTTTCACTAGGCCAGCCATCCGACATAGTGCAGACCTTTTCCTCGCGCTGGGCTCTAACACGGAATCATCGGTAGAGTAATTCTTGCTCACATGCTCCTCAAACCTGGTTATCTTGTCGGCGCTGCCAGAGAAAGCAATAAGACACGCTGGAGCGTCCTGTCGCAGTCCGATCCGCCTGATGGCTTCTGAGATCTGGCCAGTGCAGGCGAGCCTTAGAAGAAATTCCGCTTCGACTTTGTTTGCGAGCATTATCTTTCTCCTCTCGGCCTCTATGGTTATCCTGAGCACTCTGAGAACGTGATCGGTACCGAAGATCATATCGGCGTTCACGGCCTGGATTGGGAGCTGCGGATTTGCACTCCGCAGCGAGTCCAGCATCTTGCCGGCATCGGTGCTGGGGTCGATTCTGTCAATGCCCTTGATGGCGACGTGGATTTTACCGTCCAGAACGAGCGCGCCGCCGTGAACAACAGTCACAACGGTTACCGTATCCCCAGTCCTTGCCAGCGTTTCAGCACCCTGGAGCGCTGCAGAGTCGACGCCGTTGATTGCGATTATTAGATTTTCTCTCTTCAACAGCCTTGGCTCAACCGACATGCCTTGCAAGAATTGGAGAATTTCCAGGACCGAAGCACTAGACCTGTCAAGGTTCAGTGAAGCCTTGCCCCCAACTGCCTTTTTGGCACCACCAAGGAGCCTGACTCGTATCATTAGCGCTATTCTTCGGATTCTTCTTCGGACCCTTGTTCTGCTTCGGCCTCTCCCGATGCAGCCATCGAAGCCTTTTCCTGAGCTGCCTCTTTTCGCAGGTGGGAAGTAATGTAGCCCGCCAGCTCGTTTCGAAGCACTTTGGATCTGACGACAGCGAGATCATTGATAGCCTTCTTGTTAGCATCAAATTCTACCCCAAACTTGTCAGGGTGTTTCTGTAGCAACTCAGTGGAAATTCGCTTTATCCTATTCATCCATCAGGAAAGGCAAGGGAATGGTTATTTTATCTTTGCCTGCGAGCCTGACAAGTACGCCAGCGTATTTCTTTCTAATAGCGCGCACGCCTCATCGTACGCCAGATTCAGCACGCTGGCGACTGACGCGACGACGCTTACCAAGCAGGAGTTGGACATTGCGGGAATACCATCGAAACATCTTGAATATCTGACTGGCCCGTCCGTCTCCACCAAGAACCTGTCCTTCAGAGTGTTTTTCAACAACACCTGCTTTTCCTCGGAATAGACGAGAACGGGACCATAGGATACGTAAAGACCCATGTCCATGGCCCTAGCCAGCTGCTTCTTGCTGCCTGCAAACCAGTGGAGAAGTGCTCCTTTGATTTTGTAGGACGGGAGGATCTGCGAAATATCTTCAAGAGCCCTTCTTGAATGGATGGATACAGGTTTGTGCGATGACTCGGCCAGCTCTAGCATTGATCGGAATGTTTTCGTCTGTTGCTCGTATGATGCGACACCTTTCTGCTCGTATGTTCCGTCCAGCCCAATTTCACCAACACCGTCGATTGAGTCGAGATTTTGCCGAAATATGCTCTTGAAGCTCTCGAGGTCTTCCCTTGCAGCGAATTCCGGATGAATTCCCACGAATTGCTTTACCACGTCACGATATGCGCTGAAAAGTTTCAGACTCTTCAGGGTCGTTTCGATGTCAACGGTAACAGAGCACGCGACTATTTTCATGGCGCGCATCGCGACTAGCATGTGATGTATGTAATCTGAGAATTCGTTATCGGTAAGGTGTATGTGTGCGTCATAAATTGGCAACTATGTTATGAGCATCACCGAGAGAAAAATAAACCCTATGTTCTTCAGACAACCCGCCCAACTGTAGTTCAGTTCAGGTGTTCACGCCTTTTTCAAAGTAAACTTTTAACATGGTCATGTCAGATAGTGTTCCATGTCTTCCGGTCCGGAATTTGGGCTTGCGGTAATGTACAGGCTCCTGAAAAAGTCGGGTGCAGAGCGAGTAAGTGACGAAGCAGCGGATGAGCTGAGAAAAGTCTTGGAAGAGGTCGGTGAAAGGATCGCCAAGCAGGGAGTGGAGCTATCGGCGCACGCAGGTCGCAAAACCATAAAGGCGGAGGACGTCAGATTCGCCGCAAAAAACGTGATCAGGCTCTAAGATTGAATTGGGAAATATTTCGTGCTGGCGTTCTGCGCAGAACATAACGGCAGCCTAGTATGAATGAAATTCGAATTTGTGATCTTGCAGTGCCTTGGCGCTTGTAAAATGCTGGGAGCACTTCTTGCAGACGTGATACTGCCTCACGTGATGCTTGTCAAATGGGAATGAAAACTTTGGGTCTGCTCTTGCTCCAACACCGACTCCTTTCGGTGGATTCTCAATCGTAGATCCTTGAGATGTAATCACTGAAGCGTAGTAATTCCGGTGAAGTTTCTAAACTTTATGTCGTCTGTAGTATATGGTGGTACTCCAGAACCTAGGCATCATTGCCGATCTTAGGAACTGACCAGACATGCAGTGCAAGAGAATTTCCATAAAAGGCCACCCGAAAATTGGGATGAATGCGGCAGTCCCGGAATAGTCTTCTACTGATCCTTTTTGCGCCTTGGAATGATTGCGCAGCAGATTTGAGGTCACTCCGTATGACGGGTTGAACCAAGTAACAAATCAGGGCGCCGGGAGAGGGACTCGATTTCCGGAGCGGTATTCCGGAGTTCATTTTGGAGAGAAATTGCCTCTTCCATTGTATCTTATGTATAGGCAGCGGTCTCTATTTAGCTTTATTATGTCAAATGTTATGCGGGACCGGTGGTCCCCGTGCCGATAGCGGTTCTAAAAGTGGACCCAGCCATCACAAATAACATTTTGCCTAAAGACCTTAGCATGCAGATCGGAGGAATTAAACTGTTATTTTGTTGCATAACGAGAGCCAGTCGGACTAGGGTAATAATATTATGCAACAGAATTGAAACACGGGAAAGAGATCAGGTGATACTCGTTCGCCTAGAATCGGATCAGTCGCACACTAGTAGTCTACT
>CAZNOV010000091.1:0-5692 GCA_964574725.1 uncultured Nitrososphaera sp.
TACACGCGTAAGATCGTCGGCAGCGTCAGATGTGTATAAGAGACAGTACCTGATCACCACGACATTCCCTTCAACAATCCTGCGCTTTGATATTGCTTCAAATGCCCTTTCTTCGGAGTCAAACACCCGCGCTCTGCCTTGGAACTTCACGTCCTTTACTCCAGCTATCTTGATAACGGCACCTTCTGGCGCAAGTGACCCTTTTAGAATCTTGAGCGTGCCTTCGCTGCTAATCGGGTTATCAAGGTGCCTCACGACCTTGGCACTCGAGCCGTTGTCAAGTACCATCGAATCTAGATTTTGTTTCATCGTCTTTCCGCTTACGGTCATGACTTCCCCGTGAAGGAGGCCTTTCTTCAGCAGGCTTCGAAGGATCACCGGAACGCCTCCTGCCTTGTCAAGGTCAAGCATCACATACATACCGCCGGGCCGCATGTCCGCGATATGGGGAGTGCGCCTGCGGATGCTTTCAAAGTCTGCAAGTTCTAGTCTTATCCCGACTTCCCTTGCTATTGCCAGTAGGTGCAGCACGGCATTCGTAGAGCCACCGATTGCGTTTGCCATCATGATTGCGTTCTCAAAAGCTTCGTATGTCATGATGTCCCGGGGCCGGATATTATTTTCGAGCAGGTTCATTATCGCCTTGCCCGTATTGTAACATGTCTGATGCCGCCTTTCACTTTCCGCGGGAGGCGATGCGCTACCGGGCAGGGACATTCCAATGGCTTCGCTTATCGACGCCATCGTGTTCGCCGTGTACATCCCAGCGCACGACCCCGCAGCAGGGCAGGCAACGTTCTCCAGGCTCGTCAGCTCCTGCAGTGTCATCCTTCCTGCGTCATACGAACCCACAGCTTCGTAGACGTCCTGCACGGTGACCTGCTTTCCATCCCAGACACCTGGCATTATTGTGCCGCCGTACACAAAAATTGATGGCAGGTTGAGCCTGCCCATCCCCATCAGCGTGCCAGGAAGGCTCTTGTCGCAGCCTGATATGCCGACTATTCCGTCATACTGATGCGCCCTGACCATCACTTCGATAGAATCTGCTATTATTTCTCTGCTTACAAGGGAGGCTTTCATGCCCTCGTGACCCATGGCGATCCCGTCAGAAACTGCGATCGCGGTGAATTCTCTTGGTGTGCAGCCTGAATCGCTCACCCCGCGCTTGGCGCTCTGCGCCAGTTTGCCAAGATGTATGTTACAAGGAGTCGCTTCGTTGCATGTGCTAGAAACCCCTACAATCGGTCTTGCTAGGTCCTCATCTGAAAGGCCCATGGCCTTGTACATGGCACGGTGTGGAGCCCTGGCTGTTCCTTCGACAACTTTTCTGCTGGGGAGCTCCATAATGTTCATCGAAGAAGCCCGAGCATATTTTAAAGTATATCACTAGTCGAGTGTGGCAGTTATCTTTACTGCATCCAGCCCTTCGACTTTGAAGATTGTTTCGCACATGCCGCATTCGGCGTCGCCGCTAGAAAGGTCTTTGGAAGGAATTTCTTCGTTGAGGTAATCACACTTTGGACAGCGGAAAGAGAATGTTATTTCGAAGCTATCAAGCTCCATCGATTCGCCCATGATACGTGATAAACTCGGCTGGGTGGTGTATTTAAAAATTCGCCACATTCCCACTTTTACATCGCAAAAAATAAACATCCAATAATACGAAGCAACACTGACCCGGGATCGGAATGGCAAGGAACTCGTGCATTTTCTGTTCCATAATTTCAGGAAAGCAGCCAAGTACGGAGGTGTACCGAGATCCCAATTTCCTTGTTATCATGGACAAGTATCCCATCAACGTTGGCCACACTCTGATAATACCTGTCAATCACTATCAGGACCTCTTCCAAATGCCTGTAGAGGAAGTCGGCAGGCTTTACAGTTTGGTGCCGAAAATCGCTAAGGGAGTGGTCTCCGCCACGAAAGCAGACGGCTTTAACCTAGGGCAGAACAACGGGATAGCCGCAAATCAGATAGTTCCACATGTGCATGTCCATGTGGTTCCGCGTTTTATTGATGACAGCCCGGATGGAAAATGGCCTGCACGAAGGGTTGCGTCTGATGAAGAGCTAGCAAGAATTGCCGAGAAGATAAAGCACGCAATCGGTTCTGTCCATTCAGAATAGGCCTTGGCTCCGAATTCCTTTTTGCACTTTACGGACACAAAATGCTTTTGTAGCATATTTCACTTTGACTTCTTGCGTTTTCTTGATTTTCTGGTCTTCGTTGGCTTTTTCGGCTTCGGTGCCCTTGCCGGGATCTGCTCTTCGGGTCTGTCGTCGAATACCCTGACCTGTGGTGGCTCGCTCGAGCTCCCCAAGCGAATCTCCATCCTCCTCATGTAAACTGCAAGGTATTCATCGGCCTCCCCCTTTGTCTCGAACTTGGCCTCCCCTCGGAATGAGCCGTTCTCATCTATTAGGCTTACCGCATTCCACATTCCGTTTCTTCCGAGCCTCTTGACCACAAACATGACAGTAGTTGGTGTAGAATAATGCAAATATTTAAGAAAGCCGTTCCTAGGCGACTGCCAAGGACAAATAATTTGCGCGCTCCGGTTGATTTCACACACCCGGCAACTTAATAAAAAACCTCCAATCCTAATAATGCAGTTTGAGCAGTTCTGAAGCAAGATTCACCATTAATGTAAAGGAGGGCATCGTAGAGCTGGAAGGCAAGGAGAGTTTCGTCGACAGGCACCTTGAAAAATTTGAAGAGATTTTCAAGCTTGCCGTAAGAGAGGCTGTTTCTCGAGGGCTCGAGCAAAACGCTCAACTGAAGACACCCGCGATGCCTGTCGCATTGCCCCAAGACCTGGTCCAGGTTCCGACTAGCGAAAAAGGGCCGGAGCGGCAGGACAAGGTCAATAGTGCCGCAAAGCACCCGCCGAGGGCGGCTCCGCTAATCCACCCGATCCCAGTTGACCTGAAGGCAGGGGAAGGCAAAGTCGGGCTGAGAGAATTTTACGCCGATAAGAGGCCGGCCAATCATTACGAGAAAGTCGCTGTATTCGTTTACTATCTTTCTAGGATCAACAGGCAACAGGAAGTAAGATTCGGTGAAATCCTGTCGTGCTACGAAGAGGTGAACGAGAAGAAGCCCAGCGTTATTGATATTGTAAAGAATTCTCTGCGCTACAAGGGCTGGCTTGAACAAGGTTCAGAAAAGTACTCGGCACGACTGAGCATTTCTGGGGAGAACTTTGTAAAGTTCGACCTGCCTGGAAAGAATGCGAAGATTACCCAGACCAGTCCCTCCTAGGCCCGCCACCAATCAAACCCAACGTATTCCACCTTTGATTGTCTTGATTTGGGAATCGCAAGAATAAATTGCTTCTTTACCGTGGTCGCCAGCCTTCCCGCGAGCACCACGCCTGTAGCTGTAAGCTCGTCAGTCGCTCTAAAAACCTGGACCAAGTAGGGGGCGTGATCTATGCCCGGGCCGCGCTCGTACACTGCAAAGTCGCAGCCGAACTTTATTCCAGGTGTAACGATATAACCTCTATTTCTCAAATCTTGAAAGACTAAGTATTTTGAGTCAAAGTCAGAGTATTGCTTTTTGCAAAGCCGCCTTATTTCCTCTGAGGATACCCTCGTGCCGTCCATGCGATCGACCTTCAACTTTTTCTTCTCAACCAGATAGCATCCTTCAATCAGATCGAGCACCAAGGGAGCATCGAAGCTTGTGCCTTTGGGCTTTGGGACGCCGAGCGGCTTGCCATAGTAACCTTCGCTAAAGAGAGTCCTGGAATCCTCGATATTCCAGATAACTATCCTGTTATCGACGAGCTTGCTGCCGATCATTTCGTCTACATGCTCAAAGCGAGTATGGTAAATGAATCGGACGCTTCCTGGCACTTGTCCACCATGCCTTCGATTCCCTCTACCGCGTCCTTCAGCAGAAGAAGATCTTTGTTGGAGGAAATTTCGCTGAGTGCCTTGATAATCACGGCCCTGTACTTTGCGTCGACCTGACGTTCCAGCTTCTGAACGTCCTGAGCAAGATCAATCGCGTTCGCAGGATTGATTGAAAGGGCGCGTGCCATTTCATTCAGCTTGAATATTGTGTCAACGACCATGCTCACGAGCTGCTTGAGGTCGTCGTCAAAGCTGGCCTTTTTCATGCTTGACGTCTTCATGTTGGCGAGCCTAAACGCGACACCGCTGATGTATCCTGCAATATCATCGATAATGTACGCGGTCCTCAGGATGTCCTCCCTGTTGGCCATCAGGCTACCAATTTCTGCTACCTCCCTAGTGATCTTTCGGCGCAGGTTCTCAACCTCTTCCTCGGTATTTCTCATCCGTTCAAGACACATCTGGATCTCCTTGTCCTCTCCCTTGATAAGGGAGGCCGTTAGTGTCGAAAGATCTCGAGCAGAATTGAGAATCCTTGTAATTTCGTCCTGCAGAACAGCCAACGCCTTTCTCTTAGCCTGAACCTCCAATTCCCCGCTGTACAATGCAATCCGAAATGCCGCGTCTGGCTATTAATTCTATCGACGCATGTCGCTGATTTGAGACAATATATGATGAATTTTGCGGACGCGCCGGCCGGCTAGAATCGCCTGAGGGATCGTGGTTTCAGTAGTTCTGGACGTGACTTGAGATCCCTTATGAACGAGACGAGTTTCTCCCTCTCTGCCGGAATTGTTCCTCCGAGAGAGTACACGTTAGAGGCGTGATTTGCCCGAAATATCACAGGAGTCTTTGGGTTGAATTCCGAAACAATCCCTTCAAGCTCGTCCAGGATTTCGATATCTTCGAGCGGTACAAATGGCTCACCAAATTTTTTCATGAATTCATCGTGAATCCCTTCCTCAAGATAGAGAGTCAACGCACCGACATAATCCGGAGAGGTTTCGCTCAGGATCCGCGATGTGTCCCTGGAATGCTGACGTGTGTAGGTTTTTCCACCCAGCCCCAGTATCACCATGCATGACAGAATGTAACCGTGGTCCTTGGCTCTCATACAGGCTTTCACAATTGAACTGTGGGTGGCTCCCTTCGTCACCTTTTTCAAAATGATGTCGCTGCCGCTCTCGATGCCCAGATATAGCATGTCGAGACCCGCTGATCTTATTTCACTCAGCTCTTCGTCTTTCTTTAGCAAAAGATTCATTGGCATTGCGTAGCATGAAATTCTATCGAGCTTGTGAAACTTTTCGCGCAGATATCTGAGTATCTGGATCATGGCGCCCTTTGGAAGGTTAAGGGCATCCCCGTCTGCAAGGAATACCCTCCGGGTCTCCGGATAGTGCGCCGCTGCTAGATCTATCTCTGCCTTGATCTCTTGCCAGGGCCGCTCGGCATATTCTTTTGAGCGATACATGTTGCAGAATGAGCATTTGTTGAATGAGCAGCCCAGAGTGACCTGGAATATCATCGACTCCGCTTCGGATGGTGGCCGGTATAGCGGATAGTCGTAGGCTAGTTCCATGAAGTGGTTGTAATATTCATTTCCGATTACTTATATTCTACTGAATCAAAAGCCTTAAGATTCTGACAATTCATCTAGATCCGATGACCAGTAGGGATTTTTCTTCAAAGCGCATAACACTCCTAAGCGCCGTATTTGCGAGCATCCTTGCATTCATGCCTGTTGGACTTGCCGATGTACTCAAAGGAGCCCTTGCCCAAGACGACATGGCAAATCAGGGCAGTGACAAACCTTTTCGACCGGTCCTCGC
>CAZNOV010000092.1:0-5681 GCA_964574725.1 uncultured Nitrososphaera sp.
GAGACAGGATCAGGAATCCGAGAAACCCGTACTGGAACAGTAACATTCCAACATGCAGCGGAGGGACCGACGAAGGCATCTGCACTATCGCCTCTATTGGAATCTTTTGGGCTTCATTGGCAAAAAGTGCAAGAAGAACTATCAGCCACAGCTTCTTGCGCCTTATCCTTTGAATTAAGAGAGGAATTCCGGTAACTATGGACCCAAACGCAGGCCCGAGGACAGTGTACAAGAGAAAATTGTCGGGGCTGCCATAGCAAGTCGAAAACCCACCAAAGGGATTGAACTGTATATCGAATTTGAATCCATACGACGCGCAAACAAGGCTGTGCCCAAGGTGATGAATCAAACTTACTTCAGATCCGACTAGAAAATAAAAGAGTATCGAAATGCCCGCCTTTTTCTTGTCATATTGCGATAATGGAAGCAGCCACATGGCGGTCGATTCGAAATACGTCTAACGAAGCTATATGTTCATGTGTGTAAACAGGAATGACCTCGAGGCTGCTAGCAAACGCGACGAACTATAGGGCACGCAAACCTTCGTAGCATGAAAGCAAGCACATTTTTCATCAAATCATCACAATCTAAGGTCTAAATAGCTAGAAAGTGAGAGTTAGCCACAGATACAAAGGTTGGAGCTCAAAGCATCCGTGATATCACTTATGGTCGTTGCGGCTCTGCTATTTTTCCTGACGATCCCGCCCCGCCTAGGTGGAGGCATCTCTGATACGATTGAAATCTCGGAGCCAGTGCTAATAGGGTCGCGAGGTGAAGAAATATTTCAAGTTCCTGCAGGACAGAATTCCGCAATTCTGATCCAGGTTATCAGCGGGTTAGACCTTCCAGTCCAGGTCGTAGCGATTATCGAAGTGAGAGACAGCAGTGACATCTCCCATGTCATACAGTTCCGAGAATTGACGATTGGCGCGAATACGATTGTAAATGTCACGGTTCCTTGGACACCTTCAGCTGAAGATCAATATCAGCTCAGGGCATTTGTCATCAGCGAGTGGCAAAGTCCCCAAGTGATGTCAATAGTAAGGGCAGCAGAAGTAACTGCAATACACTCAATATCACTATCACCATGCAAAGGGACTGCATCTTGCATTATAGGAAAGGTGACTAAAATTGTTGATGGCGATACCGTGGATGTTAACGGTACCAGAATAAGGCTTGCATTAGTCAATACCCCTGAAATAGGCGAGATAGGGTACAGCGAGTCCAAGCAATTTACTTCTGAATTGTGTCCGATAGGCTCTAAAGTAGTGGTTGATGAAGATGACGGACAGCTGGAAGGAAGCTTTGGCAGGATGATAGCAAAGGTAACCTGTGGCGACAAAGTTCTGAATGACGAGCTGTTAAATGCAGGATTTGGAAATATTCTACAACAATTCTGCAGTGTCAGCGAATTCGGCAACGATGATTGGGCAAAGAGGCACGGATGCTAGGCGAACAGCTCATCGATCAAGAATTCGAAATAGCCAGGTAGTTGCAAAATAGAAAGGCGATTCCTTGCTCTGGTTGAAGCTGAATGCGATGTAGGAGCGGGCCCAGAGGGACTCGAACCCTCGACCAACTGCTCCGCAGGCAGCCATTCTATCCAAGCTGAACTATGGGCCCCGCATAACGACAAATTGCTCACCTAAATTAAAACCTAGATATCATCCTGCCGCGACAATGGCAGCATCGTAGTCAGCGCTATACTGGAGAGAGCGCGAGAACAGGTCGATGGATTTCCTGTACTCTGCAGGGTCGCCGTTAGCCAAGTAGTTCCGGAAATGCTGATTGCTCTGCATTTCTGCCTCAACCGCCTTCACCAGATTTTCCCTGGCAACCTTGTATCGATCAGGAGTCTCAAGCGCTTGTGCCCTATCAAGGATTTCCTGGTATCGGGGCTGGTAGCTGTCTATGACGCCTATCATCGTACTGTTGTCGTATTGTTTCTCGTTCCACTTGCCCTCTTCCGCCTGGTACTCTTGAGTAAGAGCTATCGTGTCCAGAGCGATGCCGTCGATGGCCTTCCTAAATTCGTTATTTCTGGCTGCCTCAACTTGCAGAAAGACCATGAAACCAACTATTGCCGCAATCGCGGCAACCCCACCATAGGTGATCATGCGATTGGCCTGTTTCCTCTTTCTCATCCGCGCATTGTGATCGTGCTGGAGGAGAAAATAAACGTTCTAGCATCAAAGGAAATTGTTCTGATAACTAACCAGCACACAAAATTTCCTTCACAAACAAGTATTATATCCGATCTGGCGGAACTCGAGAGAGCATTGACCACCGTGGATTCCGAGCTGGTCGACACAAAGAAGGCAATGGCCCAGCATCCGCTCAATCTGCTGTTCAATCCATCGCTCCTTGTAAGGAAGGATGTCTGGAATGTCGATGTCGCCCTGTTGCTTCAGATGTTCATAAGAGTGATCGAGTCCACCGGCAACAGGGACCTCAGGATTTGCGGAATTGCTGCAGTATCCTCGTCAATGATCTATAGGCTCAAGGTCGAGAGCATTTTCGCGCTTGAGAAAATTGCCATGCAGAGGAAGGGCCTCGATGATCGGAACCAGCAGCCAGTACAGCAGCTAAATCCACTCGAGCTACCATTCAGGATTGAATCGACCTATCCTGTGTCTGTCGAAGACCTTTTGCAAATGCTCGAAAACATGATCATAGAACTGGCCAACCCAAGGCCCAGAAAGAAGCAGCTTGAGCTGGAGCCCGTCCAGACATTCGACTTTGACCAGTACCTCGTCAAGTTTGAGCAGGTGATCCAGCGTTATGAGGACATGATTCTGGATATGGCTAGCGCCGACGGCACCATTCTGTTCAAGGCGCTTGTGGCAAGGATGGAACCAACCGAGATGGCAAGATGTTTTATCGCAATGCTGTACCTTGCAACGAAAGGCAAGGTCGTTCTAGAGCAGCCCGAGGGATCCGAGGATGTAAAGATTACACTCTCCGGGGATGCCCGCCCTGCGCGGCAATAAGATAATAAATCAAACCTTCATTCCATACAGCGAACTTGCGCGATTCTCTGCCTGATGACGAAGTAATCGCAAGAATAGAGGCTGCGCTCTACTCGTCAGGAAGGCCCCTCTCTCTCGATGAGCTGATAAAGGCTTCCGGCACCGGCTCCAAGGAAAAGACACTAAGAGTGGCAAATGATCTCGCAAAAAAGTCAAAATCTGTGTTCAAGGCGATCGAGATCGCGCAGCTGGACGACGGCACGTTCGTTTTCCAGCTCAAGCCAGAGTACACGCCGCTGGTCAGAAGGTTCGCCCAGCATCCACTTATTCCGTCCGGTGCGCTGAAGACTCTTTCGTACATCGCATACGAGCAGCCCGTGACTTCAAAGCGCCTTGTGCAGATAAGGGGCAGCCAGGTCTACACCCACCTCAAAGAGCTGCAGCAGTTGAAGTTCATAGAACATGAATCTTTGGGGAGGCTCAAGGTGTATCGTACTACCAAGGCTTTCCAAGAGTATTTTGGAATAGCCGACATTAACGCAATGAAGAGCAAGCTGGTGTCTAATGCCGACAAGCATCCCGCTCACTCTCGATCCACTAGGACCGCGACTCTGCAACCTCGGCAGCCAGAAAAGTCTTAATTAGAGAGAAATTCAGTGAACTGCCATGCGCAAGTCAATAGAAAATCTCGCCGGCCGTAAGCCAAGCGGGGGCCGCAGGGTCGCAATGCGGGGACGGAGAAAGTTCGAGATTGACCGATATCCAAATGAAGCGGTCGCCGGCGCCACTCAGATTGTAACGCGCAGGACGCGAGGAAACAACGTGAAGGCTGCCTTCAAGAGTGCAGAATTTGCCAACGTTATAGATCAGGAAGCCAGGAATGTCACAAAATCAAAAATCGTCAGGGTGACCAAGAATCCGGCTAACAGGGACTACGAGAGAAGAGGTGTCATAAGCAAGGGCGCAGTTATAGATACAGAAACCGGCACTGCGAGGGTCGTTTCAAGGCCTGGACAGGACGGCGTCGTTAATGCGGTCCTGATAAAGTCGCCTGAAGCAAAGCCCTCATGACCATTGACTATACAGAAGCAATTCGCTTCGCTTCAGTTTATTAACAAGAACTCGAGTATCACTAGACGCTTGAAGGACTACGATCACGTGATACTCTGGCTCGACTACTTCAACAAGAACCTGAAAAGGCGCCAGGGTCGCAAGGTCAAGCGCGATATGGCAGTTTTTGATCCAACTGTGCAGGACCTGGCAGACGCGGCCAGGGCGGCAGGTTACCAATTCTCTGACCAGGAAGCTAACGACAACGCAAGATATCCACGCAGGTCATTCGCAAAGTCCGGCTACGTGATGGTTCCCAAGAAGGAAGGCGTAAAGAAATCTCAGATTATTGACGCGGTTGCAGAAAAGTTACTCCAGAGAAAAAGCCGGCAGAAAAGCGGCGGCAAGAAGTAATTTTCTTGCTGGCGTACTTCCACTGTAAGAATCTTGTTCATTCAAATACAAACAATAATTGACAGAAGCAATTGATAGCAAGTTATCCACAATGCAGTATACCAAAGTGGGGGAGATCGGGGAAGTAATGCATCTTGCAAAAAGTGGAAGGCTGGTAGTCAAACTCAATGCAGCGGGGGCAACGATACGGGCCGGGGAGCTGCTCGTTGACGGATCCGGGAAACGCGTGGGTAAAGTCGTGGAGTTGATTGGGCCCGTGAACGCACCGTATGCATCGGTCATTCCAATGACAGACAGAACCAGCAGACTTGCTGGCGCCAAGGTTTTCAGCGGAGGTCCTGCAAAGACTCGGGAACATCCCGGCGGCCAAAAGAAGAGGAAGAGGTAGAAAAATTGACCTCTGCAGAATATTTCACAGAATGCCCAGAGTGCAGCGCGAGCCTTATCCAAGATCACAGCAAGGGCGAGTACATTTGTGAACGATGCGGGTGCGTCGTCATGGATCAGGTAGATGACTACGGTCGGGAATCAAATTCAACCGACTTTGAGGAGAAATCCAAGAACGCTAGGGCAAGCGGATCGACGAGCTTCGCACTTCATGATTACGGTCTCAGGACAGAAATTGCATACGGAACAAAGGACTACGCGGGCAAGTCAATCGACTATCAAATGGCCGAGACGATGAACAGCATACGCAAGTGGCACATCAGGAGCCGGATTGTCTCTCCTCAGGAGCGCAGGCTTTCTAACGTCCTCACAAAGATCAACGAAACGTGCGCGGTCATGTCACTGCCTAAATTGCTCGTTGAGACAGCCGCCATGCTCTACCGCAATTTTGAAGGCAACCATGAGGCAAAAGGAAAATCCATAGCCTGCATGGCCGCGGCAACGATATACCTTGCTTGCAAGAAGTGTTCGGTGGTACGCTCCCTTGACGAAATCGTTGGCGCCACGGGAGTAACGGACCAGGACAGGTCTAGCGTGAAGCTGGCTTCAAAATATTACAGGATGATGGTGATGGAAATGGGAGTATTCACAGAGTCGCAAGCGTCCTCGGTGCACGGGCAGCCCCAACAGCAATCTCAGGTGCCTGCAGTCGCGGTTGCGATAGACCACTATATTTCGAAACTTGCAAACATGGCCAAGATTGATACCAAGGTGGAAAGGCTTGCCATCGACATTGCCCACAGGACCAACGACCACTTGCTTGCAGACGGCAAGGCTCCTAACGGGCTTGCCGCGGCCTAC
>CAZNOV010000093.1:0-5627 GCA_964574725.1 uncultured Nitrososphaera sp.
CATTGTCTTGCCAAACGCTTGGAACTTGACCATAGCCATCCCAACTATCACGCCAAGAATCACAGAAATCGCGAATCCCGCCGCGAGCCTCAGGAGCGACGTGCCGATGCCAAGAGTCAGCCGGCTGTTTCCTAGTAATTCCGAGATCTTGCCTGCAGCAGTTGCGGGGGACGGGAGGAGGTCGCTTGGCCAGATTCCGACAATGTAAATGAGCTGCCACAGACCCAGAAATGCGGCCAGAAACAGGAGGACGTTTGCCACGTCTGAAATATCGACGGTTCTTCCACTGACTTTCGCACCTGATTGACTGATTGCGCCTCGCTCGTGGACCTCTTCACTTTGCAAGCCGGAAATCCTCTTCGAATTCCTTGAGAATCTGGCGCCTGATTATTTGCAACTCAGGGGAGTCGGGATCCCTTGGCCTTGGAAGGTCGATGGCAAACTCCCTCTTTATATTTCGGAGGCGCGGAGACAGGACGATCACCCTGTCTCCCAGCAGAACAGCTTCGCTAATGTTATGCGTCACAAAGATTATTGTCTTACCGGTTGTCTTGTGAATACCCAGCAACTCGTCGTTCATCAAGTCCCTGGTCTGGACATCGAGCGCTGCAAAGGGCTCGTCCATCAGCAAGATCTCGGGGTCCATAGCAAGGGCGCGGGCTATTGCGACTCTCTGTTTCATCCCTCCGGAAAGCTGGTAGACAAACATCTCTGAGAATTTCTCCAGGCCGACCATTTCAATAAATCGTTCAGCGATCTCGGCTCGCTTCTCCTTCTCCAACTTGTCCAACTTGAGCCCAAATTCTATGTTGTCTCGCACTGTCAGCCAGGGAAACAGGGCACCTTCCTGAAAGATCACGACCACACCGTTTGTCCCTGTATTTCTTCTACTGTTTCTTGTGACTATGCCGGAATCGGGCTTGTCCAGACCGGAAATAATGTTCAGAAGAGTGGACTTGCCGCAGCCGGAAGGTCCAACCACCGTTACGAACTCTCCGTGCCGGATATCCAGATTGATGCCGTTCAAAACATGATGATGGTTACTGCCATTGGCAGCTCTTCCGTTTCCGCCAAAATCGTATCCCTTGTGGACATTCCTCAGCTCAAGAACCAGTTCGTTTCCTGCTCTAGGCTCTGATTCTACAACCGTCATCTTTCCTTTGTTACACAGAAGTACGGGATATAATCTACTTCAAACACGCAAAGTTTGCGCTATTTGTGCGATTTCAGCATGATCCTAGCGCAAGAATCACCTATAACGTTCATCGACGATTCGGGAGTTTCCCTCCATAGGAAAATGGATTCGTCCCTTGGAATCAATCAGATTGGGTCAGGTTAAAGAAAGAAAATATCAGAAAATTTTCTGTATCAACTCATAGGTCTGCGTCCACGACAAGTATGCTAATCTATTCTTGCCAGTCCATCTTCTGTCAGTATTTCGTTCAGTATCCCGAGATCATAGATACCCCTCAAATCTGGTCCACCACTTTCCAGAAAACCGATGTCGATCGCGTCCTCCGCGGACTGAAATAGCGATTCCTTGACGGGATCGTATGTTAGCTCCATTCTAGACAGACCTTCGGCGAGCTCGTCCTCGGGTATCGTCTTGCCTGTCAGCTTTTCCAGTTCCTCATTGAATACCGCGACGGCTTGTTCCTTGTTTTCGTTTATCCAACGAGTCTCATCTACGTGAGCCTCCAAGAACTTCTTGACCGTTTCGGGGTTTTCATCCAAGTAATCAGTTCTCAGGATGACATGCGCGGTCACGAATGCTCCATCAGGCCAGAGCGTCCTCTCATCTAGGAAGATCCTCGAGTTCGTCTCCTTGAGGAGCTTTGCTCCCCATGGCTCAGGTACCCATGCGCCGTCAATCTCTTTCTTTACCATCAGCGTGACAATGTCTGATGTCTTGGGGGAAAGTACCGTAACTTGACCTTCATCTTCCTTCGTTCGATAGCCATTCTCGAGAAGATATTTCCGGAGCGCTACGTCTTGGGTATTGCCGGGCTGCGGAGACGAGAATTTCTTGTTTGCAAAGTCGGCTACCGTCTCAATACCCGCGTCATTCCTGACAACAAACACTGCGCCGCCGCTTGCGGCGCCGGCGACGACTCGCAGCAGGCATCCATCCGACCTTACGTAGCCATTGATGGCAGGATTGGGGCCGACGTATGCTATGTCCAACTGCTTTGCAAGCATTGCTTCTATCACCGACGGCCCCGCATTGAATAATTGTCCTTTAACCTCAATACCATCAAGAGCTCTCTGGTAATCGCCTCGTCCAAGGCCTATGACGGCTTGGGCATGGTTGATGTTGGCAGAGTAGCCGATCCGGATTCTTCCAGATTCGGTTACATCAGAATCATATTGCTTGCAGCCATCATCTCGAAGTCCAAGGCTGGACACCGATGATGCGATGACCGCGGCGAGAATAGCGCCCGCGATCCCGAATTTTACCGCATTATTCATGATACCCCGTCTCCATAGTCATCGGCGGGAATAATATCTCTCTGACCACGCAAGTTACGCACTTTATGCGCAGAATTGCGGTTGTATCCATCATTATGCAATTTCGGCATACTTAAAAATTCTTAATATATGCCAATACTGCATATATCACGTAATAGTTTGCTGGAGGAGTTCGTCAAAAGCAGAATAGACGTGAAAAAACCGCGAAAGGAAGGGCGCACCTACGTCATTGACAAGCTCGAGGGACTGGACAAGGAAAACTTTGAGATAATTGCGCCTTACGTAGACGTGGTCAAGGTATACGGCGTCCTGCCCCTTCTCATCCCAGAAGAGACGCTCAAGAAAAAGATCCAGTTCTACCACGACTTTGACGTTAGGGTATCGACCGGCAGCACAATTTCCGAGTACATGGTAGCCGAAAACGCCTTCGACAGGTTCGTTGGCGAGGCCGCAAAACTGGGGTTTGACATAATAGAGATAGGCGAGAACAGCGCTGACTTTGGCTTTGAACACAAGAAAAAAATCACCGAGAGCGTCCTTTCAAAGAGCCTGGATTTTCAGTGGAAGGTCGGCAAGAAAGATCCCCGGCACCAGCCCTCGCTTGACACGATGGTGACAAAGATCGAAGAGGGAGTGAAGCTGGGCTCGGACAGGATAGTTCTGGAAGCCAATGAAGGAATTCATGTTGGAATATACGACGAAAAGGGGGGCGTAAGGTGGAATCTTGTCGGCGCACTGACGGCGAAATTTCCGCCAAACACCTTCATTTTTGAAGCACCGCTTGAATCGCAACAGTCTGCTCTTGTGGCTGAATTCGGCCAGCGGGTGAACCTTGCCGAGGTTCGTATTGACGCCGTCTCGTCGGTCGAGTCGCAGAGAAGAGGATTTCCGACAAAGGCTGCGTTTAGCGTCGCGCACCTTAGGAAAAATCCGGAGGGAAGCCCGGCCGCAAAATTTGTCTATTTCGTCATCAGGGCGAAACCCCAGATAGACCAAGTCGAGCTCATGAACATGACGAATCTGCCCCGGAGGACTGTTCAGAGCGCGGTCGAGGAGCTAAAGACGCAGGGACTGATCATAGAGCGCAGCAGCCTAGACGACGCCAGGAAAAAAGTGTACAGCCCAGTACAGTTCGAGTGGCTCTGAGCGAACGTCAAGAGTGGGCAGGGGGTGATTTGAACACCCGACCACCTCGATGTCAACGAGGTATCATAACCGAGCTAGACCACCTGCCCTTGTTGCAACTTTTCGCTTATACCTAAATATATGTTAATGATTTTCTGGTAAATCGTACAGTGATCTTGTTCTACAAATCAAAAATACTTCCAATACGATTATTCTGTATGACAAACAATGCGGAAGGCAAGCGGTACTTGGAAGAACAGCTCCGCCTGTTAAACGAAATACTGGCTGTTCTGAAAGAGAACAACAGAATAATGAATGAACACAACTCTGTAGTTAACAGCATTGACGAAAGGGTCAGGAAGATCGGCCTCAATACTTCGAACATGCGCTAGGTAGAGATAAGGTTAAGAGCTACGTCCTTTGCTTCTAATGCAACATTTGGAAAGCGTTTGCTTCAATATTATTCCGGGAGACGCTTGCCAAGTCATCAAACATCTCCGGGGTAAATTCAGGGCCGTCATAACTTCCCCTCCATATTATCGTCATCGCCACTATGGGCCGGACAACCGCGAGATCGGACAGGAAAAGACTGTCGAAGAGTACATCGATTCGCTGGGCAAGGTGTTTGAGCAGTGTCGAGATGTCCTTTCCGAAGACGGCAGTTTGTGGATTGTGATAGGTGATACAAGAAGGCACCATGAAAAGCTGCGCATACCCCACAGGCTTGCGGAAAGGCTGGTTGCCTGTGGGTACGTGTTTCGTGAAGACATTATCTGGTACAAGAAAAACAATGTCAGCAGTAGCTCACGGGAAAATTTCTCGCAAGCATACGAGTACGTTCTTTTCGTTTCAAAGAACAGGCGTTCCTACGCGAACCTTGACGCGATACGGGTGCAGGGAAACGAAGCATCAAGCGGCAGGAACAAGGCACCGCCTCTGCACATGATCCAGTACTTGCCTGAAAATCCGGACAGGAAGGAGATCGCGAGGATCGCCAAGATTGTTCACGAGTCCTCCCCATCAACACCGCTGTCCGATCTTCCGTCGACCTCACAGATAGCAACGGCGTACGGGTACGATCCTGAAAAGTTCTGCCCCACCTGTTACCGCAAGTTCAAGCGGCATGCCACAAGGCGCAGGATAGGCGATCACAGACACTACCCGATTTTCGCCGTGTGCAATCCTCGAGGCAAAAACCCGTCGAACGTTTGGGAAATTGCCACCCGGGCGCATTATGGCAACGAGCATTTCGCGATTTTCCCAGAGGAGCTCATTAACATCATTATCAGGTTCGCCACGGAGGAGGGTGACTCAGTTCTTGACCCGTTTGCAGGCAGGGGCACCACTGGCATTGTGGCGGCTTCGCTCGGCCGCAGGTTCGTTGGCATCGACCTGTACGCAGAGAATGTCGAAAAGGCGACCAGGAACATAGCAAGGGCGGACATGAACGCAAATCTAATAATGGGAATTACGCGCAGTGGAAAGCATTGACTGCCGGCGATCGAGCTCTTACAGGAACCGAAAAGGAAGGGCTGTACAAAGCGATATTTTCCAGAAGGGATGTCCGCTCGCACTTTGTCGACCGGGAAATTCCAAACGACGTTCTTGCAAGAATACTTGACGCCGCTCATCATGCCCCCTCTGTCGGGTTTTCGCAGCCATGGAACTTTATCCTGATCAAGGACGCCATCACCCGGCAACAGGTGAAAGAGTCATTTCTCCGCGAGCGCGAGCGCTCGACGGCCATGCTGGACGGCGACACGGAGCGCCAGAAAAAATACTCTTCGTTGAAACTCGAGGGCATAATGGAATCGGCTGTCAACATCTGCGTCACCTATGACAGCACGCGGTTTGGTCCATTCGTCCTCGGCAGGACTTCCATTGAGGAGACCGGCGTCTATAGCGTCGCGTGCGCGGTCCAGAACCTGTGGCTTGCCGCAAGGGCTGAAGGCGTAGGAGTGGGCTGGGTGAGCATCCTTGCAAATTCGGATCTGGAAAAGATACTTCGCATACCACCCCACGTAAAGCCCGTT
>CAZNOV010000094.1:0-5584 GCA_964574725.1 uncultured Nitrososphaera sp.
TTCTCAGAATCGAAAAGGTATTCACAGACGCCAACCTGACGATAGTCAGACCCACGGCAATTTCGGCACCCGTAGAATTCATAGAGGGCCAAAGCACCTACAGGTTTGAATCTGACTTTCCAGTCGCAGAATCAACCATTCGTAACTTTATCAATACCTTCGGTTCCCAGCAAGGAGGGCAACGCGTCTTTGTGTGGGAGGAGGATACGAGGACTAACTTTGGTTTCCTGATTGAGGTAGAGGGCATAGTGGAGAACCACTATATCTCGATAGAGGTCGGCTGATTTTCTGCTTCCTGTGCTCGTTGTGGATAATCTATCCCCCTTCACTCCTGATATCACGAAATGTCTCAGCGCATTGGGGATCAAGAACAGATGTGAAAAGTACTCTGACGTCACCAAGCAAACTCTGGGTGAATCCGGGAATGTAATACTATCCGGCAGGCGGAGTAACACCAAGGAGATCAATGCAGCCAATTCGAGAATTGTGACTTACTGCTTAGAAAATGACAGACCCCTTCTTGGGATTTGCTATGGGGCAGAGATCATTGCGCTTACTCTTGGAGGTTCAATCCGCAGGATGCCGTCGCACCTGCATGGTCATGTCAAGGTATTCCCCCGTTACCCCACAGCGCTGACCCAAGATAAGAAAGAATTAACAGTGTACGAAAGTCATGGGTATTGCATCGCCCGGCTGCCGGCAGACTTTACGTCGCTGGCCCGGTCGAACGATTGTGAACACGAACTTTTTTCGCATGCGACAAAGCAGATCTATGGCGTCCAGTTCCACCCAGAAAAGAGCGGCAGCGACGGGATGGCAATCCTGAAAAGTTTTGCTTCGCTGTAGAGACGACAAGGATTTTATTTGCTTCTGGAACGAGTGGTGAATGTTTTGGAACCCCATCCACAGGAGCATTTCATTACTTTGCCCCTCGTCAGCAAAGGCGAAGAAAGCGTCCATCTTCCGCTCGTAATAAACGTGGTCGCCAAGTATTGGGGAGAGGATATTACCGGCGTCGACACTGCCGGCTCTGGAACCTTTCAAAAAGGAACAATTCTAATAGAGGGAATAGAGCGCGCTGAACGCCGCGGATTCATCTCGTATATTTACAGAGGATCAACCAAGGATCTGAAAAGGAGAATCGATCAGGGGATACCTCCGATCGTGATCATGCCTGGACTTCAGGGGCTCGCGCAGCATGCCACCATCGTATGTGGCTACAACCCTGAAGAACGCAGAATTCTTACCTATGTGCCGGAACCTGATACTGTAGGCGCAGTACCAGAGGGCAACTTCGAGCAGGAATGGGAGCAGGATGACATGACAACAATAGTTATCATGCCCTCAGATATGAAGGACCTGTTCAAGGGCGAGATTCTGAGATTTGAAGCGTCAAACAGGCTCTGTTTTGAAGCCGAACGACTCCGCCAGAGGGGGGATGTCAACGGTGCCATCAAGAAGATAGAAAACGCAACTGAGATCGATCCTGACAACGCTCAAGCATGGTGTATACTTGGCGGAATTTACAACGAAATCGGATCTGAAGCGGCCGCTCAGCACTATGAAAAGGCAATCAAACTGAATCCACGGTACTACCTTGCATACAGGGGTCTTGGCAACTACTACCTCAAAAAGCACGAATATTCGCTTGCAGAGCGCGCCTACACTGAAGCTATTCACATCAACCCTAAGCGCTTTGGCACTATTTACAAGAACCGGGGCTTGGCAAAGATCCAACTGGGCAACAGCGCGGGAGCAAAGGAGGATTTTCAGATCTACCTAGAGCAGACTCCGTTGGCTGAGGACCGCAAGGCAATAGAACAGGCGCTGCTAGAGCTATAGTCCTGTGATCAATGACGGGCCATGATACCGGATTGTATCAGTGAATCGCCTAAAGCCTTTGGTTCTTGAGCATGTCTATTGCAGCAATGAACTCCTCGGCGCTTAGCGGAGGGTTGTCAGCCACCTTCAAGTTTTGCCCGACGTGTTCTGGCTTTTTGTGACCAATCAGCGGAGCAATCACGTGAGGGCTTGATCGAATTATCTGCACTAACTTGGATATGCCATCACCAGATCCGGCGTAGTCTGGAATCTGTGCGCGAAGCAGCCTTCCCTGAAATAGTGGTATGCTGGTAAACACGCCTACGTTGAGCCTACCAGCGGCTTCTAGAATAGAAAGGCTCTCCTCGGAGCCCACAGACTGATTCTTCAGCAAGAGCGCCTCGCTGTATGCGAGATTATATGGCAGCTGGATGAACCTGAAGCCGTGGTTCTTGCCGCCGCCCGCATGCTCTGCCACCTTCAGGCATTGTTCAAGAGATAGGTATTCCGCGCTATCCCTTGGAACCCTAAAGCATGTCCACGTAGCCATGCCATAATATCGAATCTTGCCGCTCTTCCGATACTTTTCATAGAGTTCAAACGCTTTGGCCAGCATCTCCATAAATGTACTCCTGTCCACGTCCTGATGCCAGCTTTCGAAAGCATTGTGGATATACACCAGATCAATCGTTGACAGGTGCATGTTCATTAGCGATTTTTCGATGCATTTCCCAAGATAGTTTGGATTCATCACGTTGTAGCCCGAGCTGATGTCTTCTGCACCCATCACTTCCGTAGAAATGTACATCCTCTGAATGTATTCCATGACATCCACCGCTGGAAAGTCGCCGTCATTGGTGATGTATCCGTTCTTGGTAGCCACGAAAACCTGGTCACGCGAAACTATTCCGTCGGCTGCAAGCCGGAGAAGCGCCCTGCCAATACTCTTCTCAGACCGCATCGCACGGTAGTTAATGGCGCTGTCAATGACGTTTACAGCCCCCGATTTGACGGACTGGTAGACCGCATTTTCAACAGCGACGTCGTCCTCTTTGGTTAGTTGACCAAGGTAAGTTCCCATACCGAGGCTGGATAGACGTAAATCGTCAAATGTCTTAAAATGGGATTGAGGCTTGTTCTTCGAGGCGGCGTATTCCACATACTTGCGTGTGCCCTCCGGAGTCGCAAAGCCATCAAGTATTTGGTATGACGACAATACCCAAGGAGCAAAGCAGGATGGGTAATAAACAAATCGAATGCGGTTACTCCCCTCAAGGGAGCAACCCTTATTTTTTGCGGATGTGAATCATCAAGTATGGTAGTACTGGATCCAAACGTGCTCAATCCTTACATACTGCTGGGTCCGAGCGTGGCTCCGATTCTAGGCGCTGGAGTCACTTCGGTCTCTGTGCTATTGACTGCACTCATTTCCAGGCACTTCTTCAAATCCTATAGCTTCTCTGGCTTTGGCTATCTGCTGGGGCTCCCGGTGGGCTTTGCGTTCTTAGGAGCATCATTCATTCTCGAGCTAGCAAGCGTACTGTTCGTGGCAGATCCTGCGCTTCACCCAGCTTTCTTTTGGGTTCAGATGTCGCTGCAATCAGAGGCGCTTGCCCTCATTGCATTGTCCTACTGTTACAAGAGCTCTCCTCACCCGGCTGAAGGTCGGGTCGGCCGCGGCGTACTGGTTGCTATGCTGCCGCTGGTAATGGTCGCAATTCCATTCATTGTGCCAACTTCGGTTCTGATAGCGCAGCCGTACTTTGACTACGCGGCTCTTGCCGATCTGAGCTTTTACATGCGCTTGTTCAACCTTGCAGTAATAGCGTACATTTTCAAGAGTACGATCGTCTCTCTGGTCAGGGCTGCCAATATCAGGCTCCTCTATGTTCCCGCGGCGTTTGCCCTGTTGTGGCTTGAACAGTACTCGCTTGTGATAGCGTACTTTGACAACAGCGTGGTGGCATTTATCGGCTCCGCGTTTGCAAGGATAGCAGGGCTTGCGCTGTTTGCCTACGTCATGCACAGCGTAACTTCTAGGAGGAAATTGGAGATTGAAGCAAGAAAAGCGGCATAAGCTGCAACTATTCTACGAAATCCTCTGCGCGATCGAAGAGGACGTGATTCACAATGAAGTGGCAAGACCAACACACATACAGCACTTTACGCGACTTTCCTACGACAAGATGATGAATCACTTTGAAGAGCTGGAAGAAAAAGGTATGATACACAGAGTGAGCGGTCTTGTTGCAATAACTGCAAAGGGCAAGAAGTTCATCGAGCAGTACGACCAGCTTATTAGTCTCATAGAGAGCGTGGGTCTCTGACCGGCAACCGTAGGTTGTCTTGCCAGCCCTGGCCGCCGGCGGGTTCTGGAATTTCTCTAGAAAAGCAGGCTTATCGCAAGAACGATGCCGGTTATCCTTGAATATGTCACCGTAGCTGACATGGCCGGCACCAGCCCCTGCGGAGAATTGCCGCTCTTTCGGAGCGTTGTCACCGCTCTGGCGGCAAACGGTATCGATCCAAGGGAGACAAGGGAATACACTTTGGTGAATCCGAAAAACACTCCGGCCCCAATGATAAGGTAGACAGCGACAAAAAATATCGGAAAAAGCGAAGCACTTCTTGTTTTGCCCAAGAGAATCACCAGGGTCCTTCGTCCTTTACCTCTGTCCGCTTCGTAATCCGGGAACGATGTGATGAACAGAACAGTCGCTGACAGCAATCCCATTACAACTCCCACGAGAACTGCCGCAGAATCCACGAAGACTGTCTGAACGTAGAATGTGCCGAGAACTATCATCGTTCCCTTGATCGCTACAAAGAGCTCGCCAAAACCCGCATTCACTATGCTCGTAGAGTAAAAATAAATCGCGGCGACAGCAAATCCAAGTATCAATGCTATGGCAACGCCCCGAATAGCCACAAAATATGCACCTATCGCAGCGCCCATCACTAGACAAATCATGCCCACGGCGTAAACAGTCCTTGGAGCAAGCAGGTTTTCTGGGAGTACGCCAGTGCCTCCACTAAATTTTGTTCGGGTGGTTGCAAGGTCGATTCCCCTCCTGTGATCCCAATATTCGTTGAGAAGATCCACGCTCGCATGGAGCAAGACCACGCCGACGTATGTGAGCGCAGCATGCAAAGGATCGATCTCCCCTGTTTTCCAGTACGCAAGAGATAGACCGGCGCTTACAGCAATTATCGAAGCTGACAGGAACCTAATTCTGACAGCACGCAGCCAGCTTGATAGCATGAACGTCGATCATAATATGCCTGACCTTAGTATGCTTTTTGAGCTAACGACATCGGTCCGGCCATGCAATACCGCGAGTGCTATCAGACGAAAAGTTGCTTTTCATTTTCAGGATCTGCGGTGATCAATCCACTTAGCGGAAAATCGGGAAGTTACGGCTCTATGATTCCGGTGGTTTCTAGTGGCTTGCGACCCATGAAGCCTTCGTCTTTGGCATGCCAGAACTTTATTTCGTCTTCTCCCCTCTTCCAGCAGAGCCATACTTCTTCATCGAATCGCTTAGAAGGGAAGTCAAGCAACCCTTCGTCAACACTCTTGATCACCACTCCGGTAGCCTCGAGCTCTTCTATTGCTCTGTACAGCTGTGTGACCAAGACATTCAATTCCTGCTTCTTCGCAACAAAGCTGTCGAACTTGCCGCCAGACTCGACTATCATCTGCAGGTTCTGTTGTGTGGATACAACACGGTTCTTTTGTGCGACGATGTTCTCGAAGACCCGC
>CAZNOV010000095.1:0-5547 GCA_964574725.1 uncultured Nitrososphaera sp.
CAGGACTATGGCACGTACTATTTTGCTGCGTACTCTGGGACGGGGGATGTCGACAGGTCCTGCGATGCCTATGAGCACGTGAGGAACCTTGTCAGAATTGTCGTTCTTATGGATAGATTCTACGAAGTCGGAAATCAGAGGTATCGAAGACTAGGGGAAGCGATGATAACAAGAATTAAGAAGGAGAGCGGAGATCTGAAAAATTCTCAGCTCTACTCATTGAAGCAGTTCTGGCCTTTCTGGGAGTTCGAACAGTTCACCAAGAAGCTCATGATTGAAGGGCATCGCTTCTCTTTGACTGAGGTAAGACGATTTAACTTGTTCAAATCATCAGATGCGGCTCTGATATACGCCCCCTTACTCGAGAGCATGATGCCTGAATTCACTCACAATGCCTTAGCCGTGATTCACTACAATCAGGCGTTGCAGGATATCGAGGATGATCTCGATGATCTTCAGGAAGATCTGCGAGATCAGATGCCCAACGTGTTCGTCTTGGGTGCGATGGGAAAAGAAAGGACTAAACAAAGATTCTCCGAGCTCCGCAGGCAGGTCCTGAATCGGACCAGCAGTGCAATTCTTGATAGTTCCGCCAACGCGATATTGCTATTGGTCAACGAACATGCCGCCTGCATCGAAGGGATCACGCTGCCGTCTCAATTCGAATTCCTAAAGGACCTGTCAAGGCATTACGCGGGGAGAATTAGATCAAAGCTCGCTACGAATCTCGTTGAAGTCTAGCAAATGATAAATCGAATCCAGAAACATCGTGGTTGAATTGTATGAGCGATAGGTCAATCAGGCAGTATTTCAGGTTTTTGCTCGACCGCCGTGCCTCTTATCTCCAGTTCAACAAACAGCTACTCATTGGCGAGCTAGGTGGCTTCGGCGCTGGGATCGCTGCGGCAGAGGTCGCGGCATCAGTTGCATTGGACGACTTTACAATCTCTGCCTATTCATCAGCGGCAGATTATTCCGGATCTGTCCTGGGATTTCTGGCTATATTTTATCTTGACAGCAGATCGAAATTCCAAGGAGTCAGCAGGACTATGCGTATAAAGGGAACAATGAAGGACGCCTTCAGGCTCTGGCCACCCGTGCTTGCTGCAGATGTCGCCTTTATCCTTGTCAGACCATACTTCCATTATGTCATGCTCGTCCTAGGGATGGAGGCAGGAGTAGCCGCTATCATTGCACATTTCCTTGCGTTTGGCCTATTCAATTGCGTCGCAATATTCTCCAGAAGCATTATAGACTATGCACGGGGCACAAGACACTGATCTAGCTTTAGAATCCCTTATTTCCGGCCGCCCTTGGCGTGAGATTGAGTTCTGCTCAGGGTTTCCACATCTGAATATTCCGGTTTTGCTTTTGGTCTTGAAGAACGCATTCCCGATCTTGCAATCTCTTCTCGAAACTTGATCAGAAGCAGCTCACTTCCCCTGCCGAACAGATTCGTAAGGGCGGATGCAATTGTCCTCTCATCTATCCCTTGCTGCTTGTCTGGTGAAAGACCATATTCGTTTTGAAGGTATTGGAAAACACGTCCGGTCTGCTCGGGACCTCCTAGCAATTCAAGAGAGCTTCTCAGGGCCGCCAGAATTAGGGCCTCGTCACGGTCTTCAAAATGGATGCTCTCGCTTTTCCTACTAGTCTCCATGAATTATCTCCCAGTAATATTAGACCATCTCATACCCAGAAAAAATGTACGTATGTTCCGATGATGACATACTGCATCTTATCTCCTTTCTGAATACATTACACCTCCTGTATGAAGATTCTGGTCGCGGAGGATGAGGCCAATATAGCGTTGCAGTACAAGACCGTTCTCGAGCAGAACAAGCATCAAGTCAAGATCACTTATGACGGTGAGCAATGCCTAGAAGCTTATTATGACGAACTTGACGGGGCCGCTAATGACAGGTCTTCTGGCAGGTCGAGGCGGAAAGCGCCATTCGACGCAGTGGTCTTGGATTACAGGATGCCAAAGAAGGATGGGATGGAAGTGGCAAGAGAAATACTCGCGATTGAACCAAAGCAAAGAATTCTATTCGCTTCTGCTTACGTCGTTGACACGCTCGTCGAGTCGGTAAAGCACCTGCAGCAAGTGGTCGAACTTCTTCAAAAGCCATTTGACCTTTACGAGTTCGTTGATCTCCTGGAAGACAAGCACATTTGGGCGGGCCTTGAAAAATTGAATGTCAAAGTAAAGGAAGTCAAGGACCTCAACCCTTCACACAATGAAATCAGGGATCTTCTGGAAGGGCTCAGAAAGTTGCAAAAAGGCAGAACTTGGGCTTCCGTATAGCATTCAGCTACTTCGGTCGGATTACCTGTCTAGAAATGGGCAGGCTGATCAAGAATGTCGCGCCTCCCTGAGTATTGTTATTCACAGTAATGCTTCCACCGTGGGCAGTCAAAATAGCTTTACTGATGTAAAGTCCTAGGCCGGATCCCTTCTTGCCACCCTGCCCGTGATCTTTTGTCACAAACTTTTCGAATAGGCGCGGCGTGATATCTTCTGGAATTCCACCTCCAGTGTCTGATACCTTGATGTCAAACCTGTTCTCCTCTGGGAAAGATTTACACTCGATCTTCACCCAGCCCTTGTCCGTGAACTTGAGAGCGTTTCCGACTATGTTCGTTATTACCTGCGTAATCCTTGATCTGTCTGCATCAATCCTCAATTCGGGGTCGGACAAGTCCAAATCGAGTATTACGTCAATCTGTTTGTTGAGCTCTGTCTTCATTGAGTCGATCGAGTGCGTTATTATCTCATTGATCTTTACCCTGGTAAATTCATACTTTAGATTGTCGCTTTCTATTCTACTTACATCCAAGATATCATTTGCCAATTGCTGAAGCCGGCGTGCCTCTTGAAGAACGCCTTCCCAGGCAGCTTCATGGGTAATGCTGCCCCTTTTTGCAAGGAGAGCGAATCCCAGTATTGGCTGAATCGGCGTTCTTAATTCATGAGACGCAATCGCGACGAACTCATTTTTGAGTCGCTCCTTTCTTTTCATTTCTTCCTTGTCTTTCTCCGCTCCCTTGATGGCCCGATAGTTGAATGTATCATCGATAATCACGACGCCTCTCGACAGCAAATTTCCTCTTTCATCGTGAATTGGTTGTATGTTCACTACTGCCGGGAATGAACTCTTGTCCTTTCGTTGCAGCCACAGGCGTTGAGAGTAAATGCCCGCTTTCCTTCCTGCCTTGATCAGGGACTTTTGGATTAGGTCACCATTTCCGGAAGATTCAAGATCGAGAAATGATGCTTCGGTAAGGTCCCGCCTGCTGTAGCCAAAGAGAGATGCAAACAAGTCGTTGCACTCAAGGATAAAACCATTGGTGTCTATGATGCAGAAAGGGATCGGAATATGATCGCACGAGGCATATCCGCCGCGCTTTCTATTTCTGTCGCTGGTCATGTTTAGCAACTAGTCTGCCTCAGCTCTACATTTCTCGTCGAAGACGAGTGAATGTAGGCGTTTGTTTGTCAATTCGGATACACCTAATGACTTTAACCACACGCCAACCCAGACGATGTACCGAAATACCAACTCTGAAGGCATTGACAAATTGGAAGAGCCAAACCAAGGGAAGAACAACAGTAGCAGTAACCAAATCCTCCTACGGAAGGCGCTGGACGAAACTATCCTCTCACTGGGTGGTCCGATACACAAGACGATAACTTGGCACATGAACAATAGAGGGGTTTTCTCCGAGGCGGCAAAAATTGACATTTCCGCATTCTACTCAAATCTTAAGGAACTCGTCGGCCCTGGTGCCGACATGATAATGGAAGAAGCTTGGCAAAAGGTGAAGAAACAATACAAAGGAAGCTCCAACTCGGGCAGCGGGAATCCAGTAGACAGTATGATTAGAATGTTCGGAAGCGAGGAGAGCGCATAGTATTGGAAAAACAACATGTTGAAGTAAACGTTGCCAAGGAGCGCAGGAAGTACATCTCGGGGCTAATCATCGCAGTAGCTGCCGTCAACGGGTTGATCGCTTTAGTGATGGGATCGGATGTGAATTTTGTATACTATGACATTGTTAGAATAGGTACTATTGCCTCTGCAGTTGTGTTGTCATTTGCGATAATTGCAAGGCAGGGAACCGCAGGGCTGTTTGGTAGAGCTTACACGGCTCTTGCGATAGGATTGGGGATGTGGCTTGTTGCCGAGTCAACTTGGGGATACTATGAAATCGTATTAGGAGAGGAATCGCCCTTCCCGTCGATAGCAGACGCATTCTGGCTGGGCGCTTACGGCGGCCTTCTCTATTATGTGTTCTCGCTTTACAAGTTCTTTGGAAGGGGAATGAGGAGCTATGCAATAATTGGAGTAATAGCAGCCATTGCTATCTTTTCGTATTTCTACATGCAGAGTCTCGTTTCTGCACTAGTGCCTCCTGATGGCGAAGCCGGAGATGTAGTCCTTCCACTTGCCATAACCATGGCCTACCCCGTCTTGGACTTTATACTCTTCATACCCGCTATCCTGATAGTGTTCAATTCGGGCAAGGGACAGCTGACTTCCATCCCCTGGATTTTCGTGTCGTTCATCCTGACGGGTATAGCAGACATCTTGCTGGGCTATACACTCCTTGGCGGGTTTGAGAATGATGTCACTATTGTAACAATGCTTTACAACTCTGCGTACTTGTGCATGGCTGCTGGACTGATTTGGTACCTAAGGTTCTTCATTTCTGGCCAGAGACAGATATTGAAATCCTGACCCTGTAAAGCGCATTTGTGTTCTGTAATGGAATTTACATACAGCGTCTTATGGGGTAGAAGGTCAGATCAGCTGTTACCAGCCTGCCGGGAGGAATCGGTGGAAGAGTATTTGCCTTCGATTAAGATTGAACTTACCGAAAAAGAAATGGATGCTATTGCCGAGTACGCTAGGCAGTGCGGAGAATCGATTTCGAACTTGGTTAGAAAGCTCGTCATAAGAGATGCAACCTTAGCCGACGGGTACGGCGCAGACGATCCTTCCTACGACTTTAGAGTCCTGATGCCTTTGGAGAATTCAGCATCCGGAGATCGCCGGTGGCTGCAGGATAGCTCCAATTGCGTAAGGCGCATTCTGGGATGGAAGGAAATTCAACTCTAAGAGTCGGATAGCATGCTATCCACGTAGATGATATTCTAGCTCCATGAATATGTGAACACGGAATCGCTCCCTACGGTCTGCAGCCATCTTTCAACCCGTCGATGGGTCTCTTCGTCAAGGAGGTTCAGAGGGGACTTGTCCTCATCTTCAATCATCACGTAGCATTTTGTGCCAAAGATGTCCCGGACATCCAGCCTTTCGTATACAATCTTTCTTATTTCCTCGGGGACATGCGTCTCCGTTGAAATTGCATAGAATGACATCCGCTTGCTCATTCAGCAGAGCGATCGTTGCATGCCGATATTATGGATTTCTGAGCATGCTGGAACGTGTAAGTTTTCATGCATACAGACAGAAGTTAATACCGTTCTCGAGACTTAGCTCTGCCTGAATCCTTAATCATGTCTGACAAGGAGCTCTCAGT
>CAZNOV010000096.1:0-5535 GCA_964574725.1 uncultured Nitrososphaera sp.
TTTGAGCGACGTGGAGTTCGGGCGCGAGGTGGACGACCCCCAACCCCCAACCGCTCCAGTCCAGGAATCTTGAACGATAGCTCCCCTGTTTGCAGGCGTGCATGTCGGTGGTTTGGACAGTGAATTTGATGCCAGATTGCCCTCACCCTCGGGAGACATTGAGGCACTGCCAGCGGAGCTTTTCATCCAATGGTTAGGTGGCAGCAATTAGGCTAGCCTAATATTTAAAGACTGTCGGGATTCTCTTATCAGAGAATCCGGACGCGCATTCCGCGCGCGAGTCCTCATTTCGTCAATCAAGCATGGCGCTTCATTTTTCTCAAACTGAAGTGTGGCCCCTTCCTGTCGCAGATAGAATTGGCATGATCTGACCCTGCTCTTGTAATAGAATACTTTCTTACCCACGCTATCAATCTCTATCTTGCCAACGCAGAGCAATTTCATGTTGCAAAGTTTCCTTATTTTCTTGTATGTCGAGCTGAGAGGCAGGTCGTTCTCTGACGCAATCTGCTGTGCTGGTTTTGCCTCATTGATTGTGGACAAGATTATTTTCTGCGCTATGGTGTCAACCACCTGCTGAACTATCGACATTGCATCCTCATAGTCGAAGGTTATTATCTCGCGCGGCAATTAGGTGCGCCTAATTAGGCTCACCTAATATTTAAACAGTCTTGCATCCGGTTCTGTCAAATCAGCGTCGGATGAACGATAATCATCTGCATGTCAAATCCGTCGGATAGATCAAACGGGTCTGACTAGCAAAACTGGACACGGAGCCATCTCGGATACCGCTCTAGACACACTCCCGATTGGAACCCAAAATTTGAGTCTAGACTTACCACGCCCCATGGTACTTTTGCTGTTGATCACGATCAAATCCCCTCGTGCTTTTTGGCGTAACCAACAATCTGTTGTGCTACATTGCCGCCAATAACAACGTGGGTGTGTATTGGCACATCACTATCTCTACTCCAATTCAGCTTTAATCCAGCAAGGATTTTGTCTGCGTTCGATTCTAGTTCTTCATACACATCATGCAAGTAACTTTGTGAAGCGGATTTAATCTTACCCTGCTTTGAAGATGGGATTAGAGTGGGAAACGAGGGAATAACGTGCATGAGGATGATTTCGCATTCTCTATTGTCGCTAGCAATTTTTACGGCGTATTCAAGCGCGCGATCTGAGGACTTTGTGGCATCGCGGGGTACTAGAATCTTGTTGAATGTTACCAATTAGCCTAATTGAGATAGGACTGGCAATACTCTATAAAGCTAGTTGTTAACTTGCCCGCATATCGCGGAGCCGACATAACGTTACATGAGTAGTTCTACGACGCCGTGTACTATGAACTTGTGCTGACAAAGAATGATAGCTATCGGTACCATCTTTCTGAATTTTTCCTGATCTGTTCTATTTACGCTCGTCAGCAAACTGGTGAGCAAGCCGCAACAAGATTCTTTAACCAGCTTGGCTGTATTGAGCATCATGGCAACCTATGAAGCATTGAAAGCAAGCTTGCAAAAGAATGGCGAAGTAATGATTCGAATCGACACTGGTGAAAAGATCGAATTGCACACACATAACGTAAAGTTTGAAGACTCTACAAAAGAGATTGTGGTTGATGCAGGAACAGAAACATACTGGATCGGTGCTGACAGAGTATCGTACTACTGGGTTCATAAAGAGGGTTTTAAAGGAGAAAAGTAGCCCTCAATTTCAGAGGTCATCCTTTTGCGGAGGTCCTATAGCAGCCCTGTAGGCGTTCAGCTGTTCCGATCTGAGAGAAGAGAACAGTAGCATCCGCAGCTCATTTTCAATTTCTAAATATTCGTTTGCCTTCTTCCATTCGCCCGTCGGATAGAATTCTTTGACCCGGTACACGTTGTCGATATTCTTGCCTGCCACCACCCATCCCTTGCTATTAAGGCGGAGCGGACGCCGGCCCTCTATATTGCTACCACCGTTCTTTGCGGCGGCTTCCAATTTGCTATGCAGTTGAATCATTCTCTCGACGATAGGATCTGACACCTGTCTCTATTGACCGGTCGGAAGTCTATTAAATCGAGGACATGTTTTTCATGATTGAGAATACCCTTCTTCAGCTTTGCCGCACACCCGGGAGGCCAAGGGAGTTTGCCGATCTTATGTTGGCAGGTATTGATGACTGCGACCTATACCGTACGGCCAGACTCAGCTTGGCCCCGGTGAAGTGTGCGATCGTTGCAGTGGCTGGCTAGAAATACAAAATCAGATTTAAAGGATTGCACAATTCTCTTCCAAGAGACTGACGAAAGAAAATAAGGGGTACTGGGCGCTAGTATTCCCTGTCCCAGTACGGCGTGATGGTCGATTCGGTAGGCTGCTCTTTCTTCATGAACTTGACTGTCTCTTTGAATGTCTGCGCTGCCCATTCAGTAAATTCATCCTGTCCAAGTAGCAATGGACCAGGGGCGACCGTGTATGAAATGCCTTCGGCATCAAGCGCTTGTGCGACCGCGTCGAAGCCGCTTCCGCTGCCAGTTGCAGGCACAAGAATGACATTGTCTGCTCCTGTTTCTTCCAGCATTTCCGCTATTCTATTCACCGCGTCGACAACGGCCGCCGGTTTGAGATCTGGCCAGTCCTCTCTCGCTGTGACGCCAATAGAGTCAGCAAACTTCATCTTCTTTTCAACATACTCTGCGGCATTCGTAAGCTCCATTTTCTGATACATGTCATTTGTGTCAGACCTTGCTCCGTGCCCTACAAGGATGAGGATTTCATCTTTTGGATTCTCGCTTACTTCCTGCGCCTGCTCTAAGAATATGTCTCTAAGAATTGGATGGTCTGGTCTTGCCGGTTCTGCAAATACAAGCACGGCATCGCTAACCGTTGATGCCGGTATGGTCAACTGCCCCATATACATGCACAATCCGCTTGGTTGCAGCACGACGCCGGGACAATAGTTGTACTCTTCAATTCCACCAAACACTCCCCTAGTGACATTGTGAATCACTGTTGATTTTGGCCCAAACATGTCGGTATACATGAAAATTGCATACTTCACACCCTGTGCGTCAAGAGCTGCTAAGCCATCATCCCAGCTGTATGGCATATGGTATACAATCTCTGCAGCATACTTGCCGTTGCTTTCTACGACCTCTTCAATCGCCATCATCTTGTTAGTTTCCGATGTGCCATGATGATTCATCATGTCGCCGTGCGTATATACAAGGACTCCGATGTTCTCTGTTCGCGCGACATCAAATACCTCTGATACGCATGTCGCATCACCTTCATGCTCATGCTCGTCCTCTTCATCAGAGTGTGATTCAGGTTGAGCTGTCAGTACTGCATAGACTTCCTTTACCTTTACTTCCTTCAGAGTCACAGTACTTCCGTTCAAGCGTGATTCTCCGTCCGGCGTTATTGACTCTATGCAGCCGTCGTGATCTAGAACAACTTTGTGAGCATGCCATTCCGAATCGTCATGGTCTTCGCCAGGCGTATCATTTCCATGATGTGAAGTGATCGCATATGTTCCTTTATCAGTTAGAAATACATATGCATAGATCACACCCTCCTCTTCTGTAGTCGTCTCGCCTGCGTCTCCCAATACGTTCAGATACGCATTTGTCTTATGCACTCCAAAGTTCTGTATGTCAAAATTTGGGTCGGCATTGGTGACATCCCCTGTTCCATCCTCAATTGGCGCCGGGACTGCTGATGCCAGGTTCGCTAAAGGAATTAGCTCTGATAAAAACATCAGAGCAGTCAGCGACGCCGCTATGCCAGCTGAAATGATAACGCGATGTTTCATCGTATTAGTCGATCTAAATTGAAGATATAATTCACAATACGATTCTCTCAAATGATTCTCTGATACGAAAATATCCTCTAGTCAATGAAATTAGATACGCGCCAGCTGCGAAATCCTGACGGCAGCATAGTCACGTGGGCTTTCTACTGACAAACCTATTTTGATAAGGTATAAATTCGGATTAGCAAATGAGTGCGTATATGTCCAGACCATTGCAATTACCGGTCTGCTCTTCATGCAGCAGGCCCATCATGCCTAACGATGAATGCGTGAAGTATTACTGCCCGAATTGCGGCTATGTCCTTTTATGGCGCTGCGAGAGCTGCCGTGAATTTGCAAGGGCATACAAGTGTGTTGGCTGCGGATTTGAGGGTCCATAGCCATGGCGCGACTTATCGCCAGGATAAGAATTCTTCCCGCGGAAGCCGAATCAGACCTGGAGTCCGTCGTCGAGTCGATCAAGTCGTCAATGCCCCAGGGCATGGAGATGAAGGGCCACGCCATGGAGCCCATTGCGTTTGGACTGAAGGCGCTTGTTGGCGACTTTTTGTTAGATGACGCCGAAGGGCAGATGGACAAACTAGAGGATTCCATCAAGAACGTTAATGGCGTTGGAGAGATCGAAGTAATGAATATCAGCAGGCAGTCGGTAAAAATGAAGTAAGGCTCACCATGCCGGGGGCATATCAGGCTTGAAAAAGGTTCGTTCCGGGAGCGGCGAATCATCGCCAATTCAGCTTAGAGTAGCGGAGGCCAAGCACCGGGACGTTGGCAAGCGGCGCGCAAGAATGGATCCGCATTATATGGAGCATATCGGTATCACGGCGGGCGAGGTAGTCGAACTTGTCGGCAAGCGGAGCACCGCGGTTACGGCTTGGCCGGCCGATGAAGAAGAAAAGGAAACGGACATCATTAGAATTGACGGGCAGACCCGAAAGAACGCAGGCGTGGGCTTGAATGACCTCCTGAGCCTGAGACGGATAGACTGCAGGCAGGCAAAGACCGTGACGCTAATGCCCCTTGGCGACAGCAGCATCACCGTCGACAAGGAATTTTGCGATTTTGTAAAGAACCGGCTCAGGGGTTTCCCGGTGAACGAAGGCGATGAGATCTCTGTCGTCATCCTAGGCAATCAGATGGATTTCAAAATTGAAAAGGTCGCGCCGAAATCCATAGCCAGGGTTGAGCGCTCTACCCGGCTTTCCATAAAGGCAGAAACGACTACGGACAGAAAGCCCCGGGTAACCTACGAAGAAATAGGCGGCATGAAGGAGCAGATAAAGCGCCTCCGCGAAATAGTCGAGCTCCCCATGAGGCACCCTGAAGTCTTTGCAAAGCTCGGCATAGAGCCACACAGTGGCATCCTGATGTACGGTTCCCCGGGCTGCGGCAAGACGCTCATAGCCAAGGCCCTGGCATCGGAATCCGAAGCAAACTTTTTCATCATCAACGGCCCGGAGATCATGAACAAGTACTACGGCGAGACCGAGGCAAGGCTCCGGGACATTTTCAAGGAGGCAAAGGAATCTGCGCCGTCGATTGTTTTCATCGACGAAATAGATGCGATCGCACCGAAGAGGGAGGAGGCGTTTGGGGACGTGGAAAAGAGGGTTGTTGCCCAGCTTCTTGCGCTGATGGACGGGATGTCGGAGCGGGGCCAGGTAATAGTGCTGGGGGCAACAAACAGGCCGGAGAGCCTTGACCCGGCTCTGCGGCGGCCGGGGAGATTCGACAGA
>CAZNOV010000097.1:0-5524 GCA_964574725.1 uncultured Nitrososphaera sp.
CCCGCCGCAGCTCCACCACCTGCAATGTCAGCTCCCGCTGCCCCTGCAGCAGGCGGGGCCACAACCGTATCGCTATCTGGCACCGGTACCAGCTACGGCAAGGTAGACGGCCCCATTGACCCCAAGTTCAAGGAAAAGAGGCAGGCTGCAGGAACGTACCAGGGTATCAAGGTATGGGGACCGGTGGACGCACCGGGTCAGCTCGGGATCTGGGGTACCGAGGTATGCGTTGATTTTGACATATGCGTTGCGGATGGCGCCTGCATAGAGGCCTGCCCTGTCAACGTCTACGAGTGGCTGGAAACACCCGGACATCCTGCATCTGAGAAGAAGGCGTTCATGATAAGGGAGAAGGACTGCATATTCTGCATGGCATGCGAAAACGTGTGTCCTCCGCAGGCTGTCAAGATATTCACAAAGGGCTGACCAGCAAGTACCTATAAATAGAAAGGAACGCTATCCGCGTGGCATCAAGAGCAGATAAGATTGTACGGACCCGGGGCACTTCTTTATGCCATATTTCTGATGATATCGTGGGTAATTCTGATCTATTCTCTTAACTTTTATTACCTTGCCTACATGTCGCGCAACAATTTCAGACATGAAAAAAAGAAGCATCAAAAGCTGGAGCTACCGGCCCGCCTGCCATCAGTCACAATTCAACTCCCGCTGTATAATGAAAAATATGTGGTGAGGAGGCTCATAGATGCTGTCTGCCGGATTGAATACCCAAAGGACAGGCTAGAGGTTCAGGTCCTGGACGATTCCGACGACGACACCGTTGACCTGATAAGGTCCATAGTGGAAGAATACAGATTCAAAGGCTTTGACATATCACACATTCACAGGATCGACAGGACAGGCTACAAGGCTGGCGCGCTCAGAGCAGGCCTGAAAATCGCCAAGGGCGAATTTGTCGCGATCTTTGACGCTGACTTTATCCCTCCTGCCCACTTCCTGAAGCATGTCGTCACGCATTTCAGCGATCACAAAATTGGGTTTGTCCAGTGCAAGTGGGGACACGTCAACGAGGATTTCTCCAGCCTCACCAATGCGCAGGCCGTGTCCCTCGACCTGCATTTCCTTGTCGAGCAGAAAGCGAAAAGCTTTACGCACTTTTTCATGAGTTTCAACGGTACTGCAGGCATATGGAGGAGGTCGTGCATCGAAGACGCGGGAGGATGGCATACAACGACCTTGGTGGAAGATATGGACCTCAGCTACAGGGCCCACATGAAGGGCTGGAGATCGCTGTTCCTCGATGATCTTGTGGTCGACGCGGAACTTCCGGTGCAGATGAACGCCGCCAAGCGTCAGCAGTTTCGCTGGGCCAAGGGTTCGATGCAGGTGGCAATGAAACTGCTGGGCGATCTCCTTCTCAGCAGAAAAGTCCCCGCGGATACCAAGCTGCAGTCGTACATGCAAATGACGCGCCACATCGTCAACCCGCTCTTTCTGGCCCAGTTCCTGATTTTTCCAATGCTCCTTGCAATGGAATTCAAGCTCTATACGGAAAATTGGGCTCCACTTCTGGTGCTAGGCGCTTACATCGCGGTCGGTCCGGGCGGCTACCTGGCAGTCATAAACAGGACATGGGGCCGCGATTGGAGGAAGAAGGCATGGCAGTTCTTTTTCTTGAACTTCTTTGCTGCGGGGATGACCGTCAACAACACGGTCGCCGTCTTTGATGCGGTTCTGGGCAAGAAGAATGAATTCCTACGCACTCCAAAGTTCGGCGTGGTGAAAAAAGGCGACGACTGGAAGCACAAGCAGTACGTCCTTCCCTTTACAAAGACCACCCTGCTAGAGATATTCTTTGCAATCTATGGGCTTGTCGGAATTTTTGTCTCGGTATTTTCGGGCAACGCAATCTTTGCGCCGCTTGTTGCACTGCCCACGATTGGCTTCATCTACGTTGCTTACCTGAGCATTGTCCACTCGGTCCTCGGCAAGAAGCGTCGAGCAGATCACGCGATACGAGCAACAGCAGCTCCATATTCGGAAAGCAAGTTCGGCAGCCGCACAACCTTGGCTACCATGGACGCCAAGTCCACTTCAAATCTTCACAGTTCAGGGGCAGCCAATACTCAGCGTATAGTCCTTGCTGGAGTCATCGCGTTTCTGATCTTGGGCGCTGGAGTGGCATACTACGGATACCAGAACACAATCTTTCCGGTCAACAAGGCTCTGGGATTTGTTTTCAGAGCGCAGAGCGCCCAGACGCCGGAGCAATTTGCAGAGTATGTCCAATTAACCAAAGCGAACCTGCCAGACGAAGGAAACCCGGTATGGCTGTTTCAGACCGTCAGGACGGATTTTGGAATGATCCAGTCGGCGCTTGATGAAATGGTGCTCAGGGCAAAAAGCGCAGAAGCAATGGGACCCCACGGCGAAGCCTACAACATAGCCATGAAAGACCTCCACGACTCAGCCGACGGCATTGAGACCAACCTTCTTGAGGCGCTTCCGTACATGTACCTGAGCTATGGAAATATGATGCTCAGCGGCATCTGGGTTGCTGTCATAATTTCACTGTTCGCTGCCATGAGGAAAGCGAACAACAGAATCAGGGCGAGATACGAACAGCAGTACAAGGCAGTTTGAGGTCAGCTACCCTAGTGCTTTCATAACGAGGTGCAGAAAGAGCTATCATCATCCCGTACGGAAAGACTCAACATTTGCAATATTAACGCTTTGGATCATTGAGAGGTAATTCAAGTGTAATTCTGTTAACAAAAATACAAGCATCCTGTCGCTTCGGAACTTAAATAACAATTTTGACGGTCTACCTCATGAGCGCAGGGGAAAAACTTGTCATCAAGAGAATCCTTTCTGCAGGTTCGGCCGGAATCAAGAAGACCGATCTGCGCAAAGAATTCGGAGATGTGGAATTAGTTTTAGAAGAGATTGTAAGCAGGGGCGAGGTATTCGTTGACAAGAGGGCCGGCGCGTACTATTGCTTTCACAGGGACACCTACGTCCAGAGCCTTCTAAACACGGATCCGAGGTTCAAATTGACTTACGAAATGTTGCGATCGTTGGAAGAGTCTGTCAGCACCCTCGCGAACAACATTTCGAACCTTTCAAGGTTTGTACTGGAGTTGAAGAACGAGCAGCAGTCATCGCTATTCCAGCAACAGCTGGCGACGGCTTCGCCGACCACCACAAGGAGGGCAACGATAAGCAGCACTGATTTCAAGGCTGCGTTTGACACCGCACTCTCCAATTCTGCTTCGTCAATTGGGTGGGTGGAGCTGGCGAAACTGAGGAACGAGCTCTGCGAGAAATGCGGGCTGTCCACGGAAGAGTTTTACAGGTTCGTTGAAGAGCTCACAAACCAGGACCAGAACAGGTACGAGCTTTCCACCGGAGGAGGAGAAGGCGTGATGGTCAGGGGCCTATTGCACGGGTTCGTGAGGTGCATCTAGGAAACATGTATCCGTACAAACTCGATCGCAATCCCTATCCTAGCAGCCCTACCCCAACGCTTATTGACGCAAAAATTCTCGGCGGCAAAAGACACAAAGATGCCAAGGGAGCTCTCATGTCATGCATCTCGGACCTGCATTCAAAGGTGAGCGGTGGGAATGCAACGGACAAGGATTTCAGGCTGGTGACAGTCATACAGGACGTGGGCTCAGGCAAGACCCACTTGGCGTTACACACCAGGGGGCTAAAAGAAGTCACGGATACGGCGGCAATATCCTATGTCGACATGTCGCAGGTATCGCCACGTAGCATGCACAGTCTCTACAGCGCGATGCTCGCGGGATTCTCGGAAGATTACGTCGGGACGTTAAGGAGGGCCATTGTGACGCAGCTTGCCTTGAGGGCGGATCAGAATTTTGGGATTGAAAGAAAAATTTTCAATTACGGCTTTGTCGATGCATTAAAAGGTCGAAGCATTTTTGACAAGGCCGAAATGCTCCTCGAGAATGAACTCATCCCGAATTATTCTGCTATAAATGAATCGCTAAAGCGCGAACTATCTCCTGTAGAAATTACGATCGCGAATCTTGTGATAGAGGGCAAGTTCAGAGCAGATGCACAAAGCGTTGCAACCCTCGAAGATATCATAGCCAGCCTTGCCGCTCTTGCTAACCTGAACCTAAAATTTGCAAAGAGACTGACGCTTTTCCAGCTCGATGAATTCGACTCCGACAAGGAATCCGTTGATTTCGTGAAGGCAGTGATCAACGCCCACATTCCGGCAGCGGCGCTGATGCTTATCTTCACGCCCGCCTCGTACGATGACATACGCAGGGCAAACGCGTCAGTTTTCGACAGGCTGGAAAAAGCAAATTACAAGATAGATCTCGCCGGCTCCAATACCTTGGAAGAAGTCATAGACATTGCGCTGGAATACATCAGATACCATGATGCGAACAAATGCTTCACCCCGCAGGAGGAGCGCGACCTTGCTGCAAAGATCAAGGTGATTTATGACGAATTCCCTGATTTCCGCAATGTCAGGTCGATGCTCAACATAATGTATCACGCCACGGAAAATGCTTCAAAGAGGGGAATCCTCTCAGTCGATGAACAGGCAATAGACGATACCATCAAGAACGTCTATCCCGGACTTCGCATAAGGGGGAGCGTAATGGATGTGCCCATTTCTGACTTCATTAAGATCCGACGGAATTGCAATGACATTCAAACTCTAGAGACGGGTGTAAGAGGTGCGGTCAGGGACCTTGTCAACTATGCCCACGAGGTGGGCGTTGTTGCCAGGCCCCAGGCATCTGACAGCAGGGGAACTGGCATCGATGTGATATTCAGCGACCCATATGGAACTAAAGTCGCCGTGGCAGTTGTCATAAACAAGGATCACGCAAAGAGCTTTGAACAGATAGCTAACACGCTAAAATCTACAGGATTCGTGGACAAGCTTGTCATACTTACAAACGCAAACACCACTGCCGGTTCGAACGGTAGCACTGTGATCAATATCGACAGATGCAAAATGATAGATCTTCTCTACTTCAGCAACAAGTACAAGAACAATGAGATAGTAGACGATGATTCTCAGAGAGCTCTCATGCTAGCAAAATCAATTCGTCTCTGCTAATTAGTGCCCGGGTAACCTCAATCGATTAACATATGTAGAAAACTACAACGCATCCTGTGAACGAGCTATTCAGATGCAATGTTGAATCCGACACGATAATGCGCAATTTTCAATTATCTCAACGTAAAGGATGTAACGAATTAACCCGAAATCTATAGATTTTGACCAGCAATGTTCTTCTATTCGAAATATCCACCTAATATCCTAAATTGAAATCGTCGTTATCCTATTACGGTTACAGTAGGTCAGTTTTGAGAGAGTTATTGGGAGAAAAATCGAAACGTCTCACATCTAATGTAGAAAAGCGCCTTGTAAGCGGACTTGAGGAAATAACACAGATCTTAAGCAGGATTTACCCTGCACCCTCTCGGACCTTGCAGGCTGTAGACGCGAAAGGCCAGGACTATGGCACGTACTATTTTGCTGCGTACTCTGGGACGGGGGATGTCGACA
>CAZNOV010000098.1:0-5492 GCA_964574725.1 uncultured Nitrososphaera sp.
CCAAGATCTGCTTCAAAAGAGCTCTATAGTCGACCTTTTCCTTCTTGCTCCCGGGTGAAGGAAGCTCGAAAATCAGCGGTATCGGCCTCTTGGCTCTGAGGTTCGTGAGCTGGTAGCGTATGTCTTTTCCAGTGTCCTCGCTAAGCAGTACGAGCCCTATCCCGCTCCCCTCGTTCATTTTGTTGATCTCGGTGAGCGCTTCCTGAGACGATTCCACCTTGACGCCTTTGACGCCGGCCAACTGAAAACTCGTAACAAAGACGCGGCTGCCTATCGCGACTATCTGCATGCGTCCGCGGATAATTCCGATCCCTTTTTATTCCTTTTGAGTTTGGACAGAAAACGACATATACCGTCATTCTCTACGTTAAGTAAATTGGTTCCAACAAAATCAACGTTTCTGATGCTCATGATCGTGTCCATGGCTTCCGGAGTTCTGGGTGTGTTGATGTCATTGGCAGTATCGACTGACCTGCTCTTTATTTCTATACCAGGCTTCGTGATCGGTGCTTTCTTTGCGTTCAAATACGCGACATATGACAGATCGAAAAAGCGCGAAGAAGAACACAGACGAAGCAGAAGCAGTAGGCACAAACACTAGCCTGTAATCACGATATAGAGCACGATGGCTGCAAGGCAGGCAAAGAGAAGCATGGTCGCCTTCCACATGCCAGAACTCGCCTTGTCACTGATATCCCACATGCCGCCTTGAATCCCTCCTCTGCTTTGCCGGTACCTCCGCTTGATCTCTTCGTAGCTGTACACGGTGCTAAAGTCGGCTGGAGGGGTCCACCTTGGCGCACGAGCCTGACTGGCAAGCCCCGCTCCGTCGTATTTTGTCCTTGACTGCTCGTTGGAGAGCACTTCGTAGGCCTCGACAATCTTCATGAATTTCTGCTTGGATTCTTCCGAGTTCCCGTTCTTGTCGGGGTGGTACTTTAGTGCCAAGTGTCGAAAAGATTTCTTGATGTCCTCTTGGGTCGCGTCGGGAAGTATACCCAGGATTTCATAGTAACTTGGCACACGGTAACATTGTATCGGGGGCTAGATAATTATTCTCTTTCGAATCGTTCTGTCAGCATACTCGATCCGACTAATTGCCTGAATGCTCCGCCCGCGCCTTCAAGGACGCGTTCATCTCCTTCAGACCGGCGGCAATATCATCGTGAATTGCACGACCAAAGAAGGATGTCATCATACCTGCGAAAACCTCGCGCTGAACGAACAGTACGTGGCCGGGGCGCGGCTCCTCAATGAGAAATATGTGCTCGCCGTTAAGGAAGAAACCGCCTCCTAGCCAGCGTAGCTCGCGGCCTGCTTCCACTTTGGTCACTACAGGATCATATTTGCGATTCTTGCCTGCAGGAGTCTCCAGGTGGATCTGAATCTTTGCCCCTTCCTTTGCCTCTCCGATTATCTTGTGAATAAAAGGGTTCCACTGTTCGTACTTTTCAAAGTCGGTCAGTATTTCCCAGACCCGCGCCGCGCTTGCGGCGATTTCAATCTCGGTTCGGATCTCCTTCAAGCCACCACGGATCCTACCGGCGCACGCTCATAATTACCTTATTAGTTCTTGGTGATGAATTCGATCCTTATGGAATCGCCCTGCCTGAGTACTATGTCGCGAAAATCGCCACTCGTGTGCAAGGTGTCGTTAACAAAGACCTTTGTTTCATACTTCAAAAGATCATTTCCCAGCCAGTAGTAAAGAAAGTGACCCAAGGTGAAATCATGCGGTCTGCTGTAAGCCACATGAATGACATTTTCTTCGAGAGTATGGACGGGTCTCGTGCAAGTCTCACTGATCCCCACGTTTTCTGGCACGTTTCCGGGAGCACCGTCAACTGTCAGTGCGATCGGCACCGTTACCTGGTACGGCTCTGAATTCGGATCCCCTATGCACTGGTTCACCGGATCCTGGCCGCGCAAATAAGTTGTGATCGCCGCGGTGGCAAGAACCGCCCCCCCAATCAGCGCGGCGAGCGTCAGCATAGATGAAAGTACCCTCCTTTTCTTTTCCGAACCCTCGAACCCGACCATGATTCTTCGCTAATTTGAAAAGTGATGAATTATTTTGTCCCTAGTAGACCGTGAGAAATCCCGAGAGCCTTTCAGCGAGCTGTAAGCCGATTAGCAACTTCGGGGTCGCCGTAAGCCAGATCAGAATTGCCGGAACCGAAGCGACAACTAGAATAGTTAGGATAATCAGCCATACGGCCGTCATCTTTTCGACCATCGATTCAATTCAATTCTGAATTGGACATATAAGTCTTCAATGAAACTCGGATCACGCGGCGTTGGTCGCTGTCGGCGCTTTGAGCTGACCTCTGAGGTGTTCGAGTTCCTTACGTAGTTCCTCATTTTCATCCTCAAGAACTTTCAACGAAGTAATGGCCTCAATGCCTTCGCCTCTCACCTGTTCCAGCTCCTTTCGGAGCCTGTCGTTTAACTGTTTCAGGCTTGCATCACTAAGATGTCCTGTGTCAGAGGTAACTTGTGCGGCACTTTTCAATGCAAGCTGCAGACGTGTTTGCTCAGCTTCCAGATTTTCAACCATCTTTAGAGCCGAAGACAACCGCTCCTTTAGAGAACCGATCTCTGTGGATTGAATGACGACCTGTGATGAAAGATTGCCATTCATTTCAACGAGCTTCTCATACTCGGCATTCAAGCTCTCTAGCTTTGCCTGCAATTCTTTTGTATGATTCTCATTTGAAACCCGGCAATTGGTTTCAGATATTAGTCCTGAAAGGATCTGTGGCATTTTCTCGGAATCTATGTAAGCAGCATTTCCAAAATCCATACGCAAAGCGTCGTTTGACCTAAGAAAGGACTCGATAGAAGGCTCCATAGTAAATGAGCTCGCGTCGAAACAGAAGATCTTTGCCATGTGTCATCTTGATTTATTTGCTTTAAAAAAACAGAAACACAAGATTTGTTGACACAATGCGAGGCCGACTGCCAAAGCTCGGATACCTGTACACGCCTTTGGGCTCGAGAAGATTGACTAGTTTTACGAATTTAGCTGTGGCAATTGACCTATAAACACCCTTTGCGCATATATCGCCTGGTATGAGCAACAGCAGTACCAAAGGATATGATGTTAGCGTACTCAACGATTCCGTAAAGTTCTACCTCCCTCGTGTTGAAGGCTTCCTAGAGATAGTGCGGGATATGGCATTGAAATACGGGGCCATGTCGATGTTTGAATTCGACGGGTATTTTGAAGGCAAATTCGAACCGATAAAATACGCGAGAGTAGAGATTCATACCAATAACATCGATGAACGGGGTATGACAGACCAGGCGAACGGCATTCGCATAGCGCTAAAACAGAAAAGCCTGGCCTTTGAATTTAACAACAAGCTGATTCTGGTGAGCGAATGATCTCACTGATAGCCGTGGAGTGGCTTATCTTTGTGCGCCCCAATCTTCGCCCTTAATTGCTTATCGTGATTTGAAACGATGTGCTTGTTGGCACACGAGTCGTGCATGATTCCAATGTCACAAAAGTCGCATGATGTAACAAAGTCCATCTCTATTAGAGCCTTCTTGCAGAATGCGCATTTGCCCGTACCGACATCTGAATCCGAGAGTGGCTTGAGCCAGGAATCGCGCCATAACACGATCATGTTGTCAGCGCCTCAATCAAGATATTCCCCTATTGGCCCCGTGAACTTTAACTATGTCGTAAAGGCGCTTGTATGATTCTTGGAGATCTTGCCGCTTCTGAAGCCTCTTCTTGACCTTGGCGATTTCTGCCTCAAAGTACCTCCCTTTCTTTCTTGAGGCCAGTCGCGCAATGGTCGATGACTCCTCAATGTAACGCCTGATTTGCTCGGTGGCAGCCGGATTATCCCTGATGAGAGCGGATATGAGCTCTGGCTCGTCGGTCAGTATACTCTCCGCAAGCATGGACTGAAGACCGAAGGTGATCCCTGATATCTGCTTCAGCAGCGCAAGGTCAGTGCGAGATACTGTCTTGGCAAAAGCTATATTCACAAAGTATGTTAGTCCAAGTACCACCGCAATTGCTTCGTCGTGTGCCTTGGCGTTTGGTAGCATCATAAGCCTGAGCCCTTTGAACATTTCGCGCGTCCTTTTCGTTTCAGCTTTCTGATCCCTCACTGGAATGAGGAGCATCTTCAGCTGATTCTTTTCGGTGGCTCCTGGACCGAACATCGGATGGATACAGAGCGGATGGAGATTCCTTCCAACCTTCGATAACGCCTGAAACGTCTCGTGTTTGACAGACGATATTTCCGCGATCACTGCGCCATTCTTCATTTCACTTACGCTTTGCGCAATTACTTTTGGCGTTAATCGCACGGGAACACAGACAATTACAATGTCAGCCGCGCGGACGCAGTCGGTCAGCGTGCGTGAAATCCTGAAATTCCCGTCGAGACCCTTCATGGACTCCTTTTTGGTGTCATAGACAGATACCTGTAGACCCCGGCTCGAAAAGTATTTTGCAAACCACGAGCCCATCTTGCCTCCTGCCCCGATTATTGCTATTTTTTGCAGTGACTAACCACCTTGTTTAATTACCTTGGCCATCACATCCAGTCCTTTCTCTAGGACCTCGATTGGCTGGCACGCAGATATCCGCACAAATTGGCTATAAGAATCTCCAAAGCCGCTTCCAGGAGCCACCGCGACCCCTTTTTCGAGCAGCTTTTCTACGAGCGTGATATCGTCGGTGTCCTCCAGTTCCGGATATACGTACATAGCTCCTTCAGGCTCTGCAAATCGAAGGGACATTTCCTTCAGCCGGCCACAGATGTAGCCGACCCGCTCTTTCACGGTCGCTATATTGTCCGAAACATCATTTCCAATGGCTGCAAGGGCGGCATGCTGCATGGGCTCCGCAACGCTGGTAATGCCGACGGCCTGGACCCTAGTCATGTCCGCTATGACTTCTTTGCTCGCAACCGCATATCCCACTCTGAATCCGGTCATCGCAAATCGCTTTGAAAAGGACGAGACCATAATGCTCTTGTCGTAATCGTACTCTAGAATACTTCCGAAAGAACCATTGAATACATAATCTGCATATACCTCGTCGCTCAGTATGTAAAGATCGTTTTCCTTTGCTATTGACACAATGCTTTCCATGGTTTTTCTGTCCAGTACTCTGCCTGTCGGGTTGTTTGGATAATTAAGAACAATCATTCTGGTGGCGGGTTTGATCATTTCCTGAAGCTTGCCTGTGTCAGGTGTCCAGTTATCATCGAGCCTTGTCTTCAGAACCCTTGTCGTAGCCCCGATAAAGTCCCCGCATTCTTTGTAGGCCGGCCATGCAGGTTCAATAATAATTAGTTCTTGACCCCCCTTCAGCAGTGAAACGATTGCACTGAATACCGCAAATCGGCCTCCCGGAGTTATTATCAGGCGATCTTCGGCCGCGCCTGTCACCTTTGCTATTGCTTCGCGGAGCATCGGTATGCCCCGCGTATCGGTGTAATGGTATCGCCTCTGCCTGAAAGATT